>JBBTBY010000068.1:913-9687 GCA_038043445.1 Spirochaetota bacterium | reverse complement strand
CGCGCAGATTAATGTAAGGGGGGTGTTGTCGCTCGAAATGACAGTGTGCGATGGGGGTGGGGCAGGGTATGGCGCATGAATGCCTAGTGCGCGAGGTGTCACCGCAGATGAGATGCGGTTGGGATCACGAAGATCGGGTTGACGGAGCATGTGGCCGTGGATACAATGGAACATATGCCCGCGAAAAAAACGGACAAGCCTGCCCGCCCTCTCCCCTGGCCGGGATTCATTGCCGCATGTCTGTTCCTCGCCTTCATCACTTACCGGATAGGGGCTGCCGGACCGCTCATACCGATCCTGCTCGATGCCGGTTACGCGGAGGCAACGGTGACAGCTGCATTCGAATCTCCGCACACCCGAAGAGGCGGCAAAGAATTCAATGCGATCTACGAGTATACCGACGGCATGTACGATTGCCATGTATCGGACCATCCATGGCTGATCAACATCATGAGGACCAAGGGGGAGAAAGTTCGTGTTGCATACAAGCGTTCCGACCCGACACAATGTATTCCGACGGATACGATCTGGCAGAATCTGGTCTTGCTCCTGTTCTTCCTGCTGATGATGACCATGGCACGGCTGGGCATTTGGATCTCGCGGCCGATCGGCCTGTTCAGAAAAAGCCCCCCGCAGGATGAAAGTCCCGCCTCGGCATTACAAAAGTGACATGGGGTCATTCGCTTACCGAAGGAAAAGGCAGAGCATGCAGCATACGAGAACAGCAGAGCCGGTAAGTGCATTTGCAGCGCGCACTGGCGGGGCGAAGAGGAGCGCGAGCCGGAACGGGATGACCCCGGTAATGATAAGGGCGATGACAATGGAAAGCGGTGATGCATGCCCGAGATCGAGAAAGCGTCCGATAAGCGCGAGCATGCTATTGTTGAAAAGAAGCAGACTTCCGGCGATCATCACGGGGAAGAGGAACTGCATGAATTTAGCCAGGGAACCGTACAGACGCACTCTGATAAGCAGCGACTTCAGATTAAGCAGAATCACCATGAAGATGACACCGGCAAGCGGGGCGGCAATAAAAGCGGCAATGACATAGAACCCGTCAAGGTATTTCATTGATGCAGGAAGGAACGGCTTGAATATCATAAGGTAGAACATGAATGCCGTCGTCAGGATAAGACCGACTATGACAATACCAACCGCACCCTTATCCTCGCTTTTTTTAGTGTCGTTCTTTTGCGGTATTGTGATAAAACCGGTGATACCGCCCATGATGAGCAGCACGCCCGCCATGCATACAATGAACATCGAGACATGGTCGGTTCTTTCTGCATCGAATATCATTGTGCCCGTGGCGCTCATGAATGTCATGATCGCGGTCACTACATAGACCCCGACAATGATGCGCTTGACGAGCACGGACTTCACGGCTTCATAGCGGGAAAACATGCGGCTCATGTAGAACGGAAGGCAGAACGAGACGAGAAGATATGCGGTGAGGCGTGTCCCCTCGATGAAGGAAGTGTCAACCGTCACAGATCCCCTGCCGTAAAGCACGGTGAGCGCGGTGCCGACGGCTATCGCTGCGTCGAACAGTATCTCATTGAGATTCACGCGAGGGACTGCATATCTTTCAGCATCCATTGTCATTACCATATCATATGTTTATCGGCCGATCCGTATGGGTCCCGCTTTGGATATTCCTCGCCGGGGGTGCCGTCTACGAAATGTAGAACGGCTGGCTCCAGGATATCTCATCGCCCTCGCCGAGGCATTCGATCCGTACGTATTTCCACTTTTCATTGATAGTGATATCCGCGTTCGATGCCTTCACGTTCCTGAATACGATGCCGCCGTTGCCGATGAAGCGTATGAGCTTCGCGTTCTTCGTGCGTACGAACACGGTATCCCCGTCGCGGCCGATATCCTCGATGATCACACCGTGATGGCAGTAGAAATTCCCGTTCTTGAGCGCGGCAAGAATATCCTTCGCGTCGGGGCTCTTCGTGCGGACCACGTTCGCACAGTCGGACAGATGCGGCCTGTCGTGGAAATCCTGATTGCAGAACCCGAGCACGCGCCGGTCAGCCATGAGGAGCCGGTCCCATTTCGCCGTCGAGAGAGCGCTCCCGTCGAGGAATTCGATCACGCTGTTGAATATCTCTATCCCGTCATAGCGCATAAGCGACTGCAGTTTCTGCATGGGATAATGCTCATTGAGCTGCCAGTCGGGGTGATGGAGCACCACAAGGTTGCCGCGCTCGATGTTCCTGTCGATGAGCTCCTGCTGTGAAAGCGATGCGTCATAGAACGGCGCATCGACGCTTATCGCGCCCATGTGATCATATCCTTTGATGTCGATCTCAATCCCCTGGAGCATTGTCATGGATGACGTAGCGGCTTTCGTATCGATGTATACGTTATGGTCGGTTATTGCGAGAAAATCGAAGCGTGCGTCCTCGAATGTCTTGAGCACATCGGCTATCGGCATCTTTCCGCAGCCGCTCTTGTTCGTATGCGTATGCAGATTCCCTTTTCGCCAGGTGCCGTTCTTGTCATCATACAGGTTCTTCCAATTCATGCTCATCGCTTTACTCCTTGCGTATTGTTCTCCATGCTTACCGTGAAGGCCAGTTCGGCACCGCGTTCTCTTTGAACGGACCGGCGCGCAGCGCATCGATCTGCTCCTCGCTGAGCGTCGGGTAATAGTAGAGCGCAATGCCCTCAGGGTATTTCTTCAGCGCATACTCGATGAGCCGCGCTACCTGCATGGCATTGCGCGGTTTCACTTCGCCGCGTTCGCTCTCATAATTGCCGAGCATGAGAAGGGAACGGCCGGGGGAGGATAACGACGTTCGGCCCGCTTCGAATTTCGGGAAATTAGGCGTCCAGTCATAGTCCATGGTGTATGAGATATCCAGCCAGCCATTCTCGATCCAAAGCCATTCATTGCGGCCCTGTTCGGACAGTTCCGGCTTGGGGAGAGCATGTCCGCAGACGGAGAACACCGCTTTCGGGCGTGCCGCGCGTATCCCCTCGCTCGCACGGCGCACGATATCGGACACGGCGGCTTCCTGCCATTCGAGGAGCCGCGCGGTGAGCGCAGGCGTCATAGTTCCCTTAAGCTCGTCGATGTCGGCGTTGTACCGCTTTCGATAGAGCGCCCGTGCGGTCTCGGTGAATGAAATGCCCATGGTCCGAATATAATCGAGATTGATGCCGTCGACCGCATACTGCTTTGCGAACGAGGTTATCTCGCGTACGATAAGGTCGCGGTAGCCGGGGTCCTGAAGATCATACGCGCCCTTGGGTGATCCTTCTTTTGCGAATTCGGGGAACAGTTTGTTCTTTCCCTGCGGAGCCACGCAGAACCATGCATGCACTTCGATGCCGCGATCCTTCGCCCGCTGTATCATGACCGCGGTCGCATCGTTCGTTCCGGCGAAGTGCTGTTCGAATCTCGGCTCGACAGGAGAATGCGCAGAACGGAAGATAGCCCCGCGTCCGTGCCATATGCACGGCATATAGGCGTTGAAACCTGCGCGTTTGATCCTGTCAAGGACGACATCGCTCCCTTCGTCGAGGAATGCCCCCTTTTCATCAAGTATCATCCTGCTCTCGATCAGGCGGCCGTTCGCATCGCGGTTCATCGTACGGGTAAGGCCTTTGTCCTTGTCCGGAGCTTCGAAGAGCGCTACATCGCCTTTCTCTTCAATGCGAGTCGCGCTCGTGCGAATGCCCACGATGGTCACCGTGCACGGCGCCTTTTCCCGGAAGAAGACGTTCACCCGGAGCCCGTCGATGGAGTTCCAGCCCGAGGGCTTTCCCTCGGCACGTGAAAGGTTATCGAGGTGGAACACCACTTTGTTCCATCGTTCGGCTATCTGCGTGTACGGCTTGATGAGGTACCATCCGTCGCCGCTCTTGAAATAGAATGAGACGGTGCGTACGGCGGCGGCGTTCTCGATCTTCATCCACATGACGACCGAGACGGTGGACGACAGATCGATGGGGGAGAACGTCGTGTCCCAGTAATTACGCGGGGACTTCGGGTCAGCCTGCGAGTGGTCCGCGTTGAATTCGAACCCGTTCCCCAATTCGGTGGCAACGAAGCGCGGGGAGACAAGATCCGCAGGCGTTGCCTTCCACTCGGCACCCGATCGGTCGAACACGGACGGAAGATCAAAGGTGAATGCCGGCGCAAGGCAAAGCAGGAACAGCACGAATACCATCGGCAGCGGTCTTTTCATGGGACATTCTCCCCTCGTGCAGTAGTGACGCGTATCGCCGCTCCGCCTGTTCTGAGCGGCGGCAGCTTCCACAGATCTTCATCCCGGATGCCGATGCTGTCGAGCATGCGCACCGCAGGTCCGAAGTTCATCTTCGAGTAGTGGGCGCTGTGGCAGTCCGAGCCGATGCTGAGCGAAACGCCCGCTTGCTTAAGATATGCGACGTACTCGAGGTATTGCCGTGCAAAATGTTCGGGGTAATACGGATTGAGCAGTATCGCGGAGATATTGATCTCCACCGCCGTGCCGTGTTCGCGGGCGGCTTTGGCGAATTCATCGTGCATGCTTTGGGGGATATGCGTAAGATCATCGAACCACGGCTCGCCGTTGAAACGGCCTTTCTCATCCGCCCAGTGCCCCATCCACCACCAGGGATGTGCGACGATATCGACAAGGGGATGTGCGGCGAGGAACATGTTCTGCCGGTGATAATCCCTGATGACGGCATCGCGTTCGAACGGAACGTACATCGGCCAATGCGTGCCGCCGACGACATATTCTATACCGTTCGCGGCGATATCTTCTTCCGTCAGGCCGATAGCGAGCTCGCAATCCGGCTTTCCGCCCGAACGCAGACCGTACACGGGGTCCTTGTGAGCGCCCGTGCGTATCTCATCGATCTCCCATTTCGATACGCTGCTCACCTCCACGCCGAAATGAAAGCGTGGTGACGGCGTAGAGGCGAGATATTCCTTCCTGGAATTGACGATATCCGGAAGATTGAACGGAGTATGGAGATGATCGGTCACTCCGAAGTCGGTGACGCCGAGGGCAGGGGTTTCGGCCATGAGGTCGGCCATCGTCATGCAGGCACTGTCGCATGAATTCCTCGAATGGATATGCCAGTCGGATGTTATCCGCATAGGGAGCGCTCCATCAGTATGTTATCGAGTATATGACAAGTATCATTGATCGTTTCTCCGTCGTGTTCTCGGGATAATGCGGGAGCTCGCCTTCGAAGTAGAGACTGTCCCCTTTCTTCATCGCGATGGTCTCTTCACCCAGATGAAAATCGATCTTCCCTTCGAGGACATGGATGAATTCATCGCCGTTCGTCGTGACGCTCTTCCTCGTTGCATGCGCGGGTATCTCGAGCAGGAACGGCTCCATCGATCTCGAATTCTTTCCCTGCGCGAGCGTCCGGTAGACGAAGCCGGATTCCGGGTATTCACGTTCGATGATCTGGCCCGCATCCGCTTTCGTGAACACATATCGGCTGTCCGTCTTTGAACCTGCAAGGAGCGTTCCCGGTTCGGTCTCGAGCGCGGCAGCTATCTGATAGAGGAGCGGGAGCGAGGGCAGCGTGCGGAAATTCTCCACCTGCGAGAGGAAGCCTTTTGTCGTGCGCGATTTCTGCGCGAGCGCGTCGAGCGTAAGCCCTTTGGCTTCGCGGAGCCGTTTAATATTGAGAGCGATATCCATTGTGCCCATAGGTCAGCTCGGCAGCGAGAAGAATATGATGCATACCACCGCAAGCGCCATGCCGCATGCTTTCCGGAGGCACAGCCGCTCCTTGAGGAAGATGACGACGAGCGGGGCCGTGATGAGGAAACTGAACTGCGATATCGTTACCGCAATGCTTGCGTCCGCCGCGTTCACCGCGCATTTGAGGAAAAAGACGATGCCGCAGATGAGCGCGCCGGAAATGCCGGCATACCGGAAGACGCTCCTGCTCACGGCAAGCCTGCGTTCCCGGAGCAGATAATAGGTGATGCCGATAATGCCCCACCATAAGCCGCTCAGAGCGAGAAAGGCCTCGTTCGAGACCGCGTAATTGCTCGCCACCTTGTACGATATGCCCATCAATGCGCGCAGTACGGATGCAGCGACGAGGAGCAGGATGAATTTATATGCGATGCCTTTCGATGAACGTTCGCCCGAGAATGAGAAAAGGATTATTGCCGCGAGCGCGCATATAAGCGCGGCGCCTTTCAGAAGCGTGAACGATTCATGAAGGAAGAGGAAGGCGATGACGGCCACAAAGATCAGATTGAGACGGTATATCGTAGCGCCGATGGATGCACCCGTGCGTTTCATCCCCTCGACGAGCGCAATGTTCGCGAGCACCGAGACGATGCCGGCCGCCGAGCCGATAAGCAGTACCGGGGCTGAGAACGACAGTGTATGACGCAGCGCCCCGAGGATCAAAAAGAAAGAGAACAGGATAATGCCTATGAAAGCGAAGAGCAGACCGATGGGGCGCTCTTTTGCCCCGTATTTTTTGAATACGACATCATTGACGCCGGCGAAGCCCAGACTGAGGACGGCGAATACTATGCCCATGTTCCGATCGCATCTAAGTTAAACATGGTTTAATAATACTAAACATCGCGCAAAAGTCAAATTTATCGGATATTATTGCGTTCCCGCACGGTTTTGAGGTTAAATGATGCCTCCCCGTTGCGCGGCCAGGCGTTCACCGCCTTTACATAGGACTTCTCCGCCATTTCATAGTCCTTGAGCTTGTAATACGCATTCCCGGAAGCGAGGTAAAATCGCGATACCAGGGGTGCTTCTCGCGCATAGGAAAGCCCGAGCCGCCATTTGGAAAGTGCGGTGTTCATCTCTCCGCGGTCATAGAAATGGAGACCGAGATCGTAATACGCCACGGGGTTCCTTGGTTCAATGGAGATGGAGCGGGTGAAATTCTCAAGTGCCGTCTGCCCGTCACCCTCTTCATCATATATGACGCCGAGGTTCACGTAGGCGTCCGCGCGGTACGGATTCGGTGCGGCGGCAAGGTAGGCGAAATGACGCTTTGCCTTCGCATTATCGTTCATTTTACGGTAGAGCGTGCCGAGACGGAATATCGTTTCATGGTCGTTGCGTGAATGGGCGATGATGCCCTCATAGAGCTCGAGCGCATTGGGGGTATTACCGCTCTTTTCATAGTGTTCGGCGATGCGTATGAGCGGACGCGTGTCATTGGTATTGAGCTTGTATGCCCGTTTGAGGAGACCGATGCCCTCTTCCGGCATGCCGTACTTAAGATGTATTATCCCCGCGTTGTAATGCACGGCGCTGTCGTCCCGGGACAATCGCAGCGCCGACCGGTAACAGGCGAGCGCATCCTCGGGGCGCTTAAGGTCGTCATAGACATTGCCGAGATTGATGAGCGCGTTCTCGTAGATGGAATCGTGACGCTGCATGTCGACGATATAGCGATAGTGCTTCTCCGCTTCGAGGAGATTCCCGAGCCGGTAGTTGATGTCCGCTACCATGGCGATGGTCTCGTATTTATCCTTCTGAAGGTCGGCGAGCGCGCGATAGTAGGCGAGGCTGTTGGTGAGCGCTCCGCCGTGGAACGCAACTTCACCGAGCACGCGGAGGAGCGTCTTGTTCTTCGGGTCATGCAGAAGGGCCTGCGAGAGCACGCCGGATGCCGCTTCGTAATCGCCGCGATTGATGTACATGACGCCGAGATTATAGATGACCGCCGTGTTCCCCGGGTCGTTCTTGAGCGAGCGAAGATACATCTCCGCGGCCATATTGTTGTCGCCCTTCTCCGCGTAAAGGGTGCCGAGCTGCGCGTACACGCTCGCGGAGAGCTCCGCGTCGTACGTGTCGACGGCTTCCGTGAGCGTCTTGATGGCGCGGTCGCGGTCGCCGTGCTGATAGTATATCATGCCGATGCGCGCGAGGACGCGCTTGTTCGCGCGGTCGGCGGTGAGCACGCGCCGGTAATATTCCATCGCTATCTTGTAGGAGCGGTTCTGGAAGTATACGTCGCCGAGCGCGATGAGCGAGGGGGTGAAGCGCGCGTTCTTCCGCAGCGCCGTTTCATATGCGTGTATCGCCTGGGAAGTCGCCCCGGAATGCATAGCGGTATCGCCGAGATTATGCCATACATGCTCGGTGGCCTCACGTTCGCCGGCAAGCGATTCGTAAATGCCCATCGCTTTCGGGTACTGGCCGAGCTCGTCGTAAATGACGGCGGAAAGGAGGCGTGCGCGGTATACCTTCTTCCGGTCGCGCTCGTCACGAACGCCTTCGCGTATGCGCTCAAGCGCCTTATACGTTTCGCCGCGCCGGTAGAGCGCCTTCGCATCCTCATAGAAGTCTTTCTGCGTACGGAACACCATGGAGCGTATCGTCGTGTCGTCGGAGAAGAAGAGCACATACACGACGGCCGCTGCGAGCATGGCGGTCACCGCGGCGCTTATGGAGAGCGCAATGACGCGCGTGCTATTCCCGTTTGTCCCGGTCGATCCCATCGAGTATCCCGTTGACGAATTTATACGTGTCCTTGCCGCCGAATACCTTCGCTATCTCTATCGCCTCGTCGATTATCACCGAACGGGGCACATCGGGCTGAAAGAACATGGAGTAGATGGAAAAGCGCAGTATCGCCCGCTCGATATACCCGATGCGCTCTATGTTCCAATTCGTTGAATGCTTTACGATGACAGGATCGATGACGGAAAGCTCGGCAAGGGCGCCGGTGACGAGTGCGGTGGCGAATTCCCGTATCGTGGGGCGTATGCGCTTCTGCTCGAAATCGAAACGGGTGAGTTCTTCGATCGTGGGCTT
>JBBTBY010000068.1:0-903 GCA_038043445.1 Spirochaetota bacterium | reverse complement strand
AGCTGTCCGGCCACGGCTCGTTTCTTTCCGCGACTGCCCTGTACGTTTCCTCGCACATATCGTATTGGAACAATGACTGCATGGCGTAGATGCGCGCCTGACGGCGAGCGCCGTATTTCGTGAGGTCTATCTCTTCCTCATGCTCGCCGCGTTTGCGGATGAGCATGCGCTTCTTGACCGCTTTGCCTTTCGTCGGTATCTCTGCGGGTATTTCGCCGCTTGTATCATCCGTCATATCGATTTCCAAAGAGCGTGTGTGCGTACGCTGCTATCGTGATTTGAGAAGATTCGCCATTTCTATCGCGGATAATGCCGCGTCGGAACCCTTGTTCCCCATCTTCGTGCCGGAGCGTTCCATCGCCTGTTCGAGCGTGTCCGTAGTGAGCACGCCGAATATGACCGGTACGCCCGTTTCATACGATGCGCGGGCAACGCCCTTCGCCGCTTCGCCTGCGACATATTCAAAATGCGGCGTGCCTCCGCGTATCACCACGCCGAGACAGATGACGGCATCATACTTCTTGCTTTCGGCAAGCCGCTTCGCCACAAGGGGTATCTCGAAAGAGCCGGGTACGCGATATGCATCGATATCGCCGTCCTTCACATCGTGGCGCTTCAAAGTATCGATGGCGCCGGAAAGGAGACGCTCGCTCAAAAGGCTGTTGAACCTGCTCAGTACTATGCCGATCTTGAGTCCGGTGCCGACTACCGTGCCCGCGTATTCATTCATATCGCGCCTCGCTTCTCGTTTTCAGTACTGTATATCTGAACGGCAAATTTCGCAACCGGCGGGTCTTTGTACATTCACCTCTCAGCCATCCCCCTCTTTGTACGGGAATGTTACAGGCCCCCAGATGTACCCGTAAGAAAATAAAACCACGGAGAAAGAGGCAAGAAAAGAAT
>JBBTBY010000067.1 GCA_038043445.1 Spirochaetota bacterium | reverse complement strand
TGCGCAGAAATCCGTGGGCGTTGCCGTATATGGTATTGCGAACAAAATCGGCGGCAGCTGTTTTGCGAAGCGGCTCATCGCGTTCCACGCTGTTATAATTCGCCGATTTCGATTCATTGGCTAGCAGCCCTCGATTGCTTCCCGCTTTCGCCAGGAAGCGCATCCTTCGCTCGAGACTTTCATCATTCCAGAGATGATCCGCCGGATAATCGATATAATTCCCCACGCCGAGCCGGTACAGCTCGTCGATGAACGATTGCTGATGTGCCCAGACGGTTTGCGCGACAATGGCGATATTCGTGTCCACCGATTTTACCGCCTCATACGCGGTTTTTACGAGATCAAAGTATTCCTTCGCCGTACCCTTGTGCCAGTAGAGTGAATGCTCGGAGGGTTCGTTCCATACTTCGAATTCGGTGATCAGGCCGCTATACCTTTTTGCGACGTCGGTACACACGCGCCGCCATTCGTTCATATCCGGAACGCTGTAATGCCAATCCCAGAAGAACGTGCGGTCGGGGTACATCTTTTTTGACATCCATTCAGGGGTTCCCAAAAGCGCCGCCTGCAGGCGTATACCCTCTTTTTTTTCGCCTGCGAACAGTTCATCCCAAAAATCCCAGCGGTATGTTCCCTGCGTCTTTTCCAGATACGGCCAGCGCAGCGAGTGGAAGCGTTCATGATAGATCTGCAGTATATTCCGGTAGGCGCGATAATCGGCGACCCTGTCCATGGAATATTCCGTATCATCGTACGGATCATAGGTGAGTTTTGCGGCAAGTCCGCAAAGCCCGATGAATGACATATCCTTCTCCGCTTCCGTAAGGGGTGCGATGCGGCGTACGGCACCGGTGCGCAGCATGACATTGGTCATGCCCATCTGCAGGGGTACACCGCGACCGTCCTTCCGCACATCGGCAAAAATACGCACACTCCCGGCGATACTGGAGGGCATCGGCAGTGAACATGTCGCCTGACCGCGTTCATTCCCGGTGACAGCGAAGAGGTTCGACTGTATGACCGCATCAAAAAAATCGACGCATGACGTACGCACCGAATAGGACGCGCCGGGTTTGAGATTATACAGAGTGATGCCCGCTGCCGCAGCGCGCGATATATCATATATCGTCGCATGTAAGAACCCCTCGCCGGGAATTATCTCAAGCGTTACCGGATCCGCCGCGGGAGAGTCGTCGCGGTACACGCCGAGCGCGTCGATGAGAAAACATCGTTTATACGTGTTCCCCGACTGCTCATAGAGTTCGATGCTGTTGCTCCCTTTCATCGCCGGGAACGATGCGCTTGTTTCAAGCGGTTTTGTCATGTAATTGGGAAGATACATATGCGTCACATTGCCGTCAGCGAGCGTAATGCGCAGGGAATAGCGGACAAGCGAATCCTCGTCAACGTTCTTATTGACACGCCCGGGCACGGCGGCGAGGAGCCCCGATGTTATCCGTATTTTGAACACGCGCATGCCGACGCCGTCATCGTTCCACACTATTCGTTCACGGTTCACCCAGGTCGGGTTCGCCGAACCCGGGGATGATATCCCGCCGGGGAATAACGGGCGCTCGATGATGCCGTTCTGCGGCACAATGTACGTATAGGTGTGGGTTCTATTGTCATATCCCGGCATATTCGTCAATCGATGATTGTATCTGAATTCCTGGCTTGTGTAGGATATGAACTCGCGGTTCGTATCATCGAATGCGCCGAGCTGCCATACTACCGCATCTGCGGCCGGGAGTGAAACGCCGATCAACAGGACGATCGCAGATAGATACGGTAAAAGCTTTCGCGTACCGCATGATGAATATCCGTTCATGCTGCATTCCTCCGTAGATCACTTATCGGATGCCGATCCGTGCACGAGCTTCCTTCGAATATTCGTACGCATCAGGCATATCGCCCTTGCCGTGCTCCACAGCTTCCATGAGCGCACGCTCATAACTCACATTCATCCTGCGCACGATCGGCCGGGCAACGGCATAGCGGTATTTCGCCCACTGCTCGCCCTGTTTCAATGTTTTGTCGGAGAGGAACCCCTTGATGCGCATGCCTGCGGTGACCGGGGCAGCACCATCGATGTCGGGATAATTCGCACCCACTATCTTATCGACCGTCATACTGTACGCGGCGGCGATGGACGTAATCGTATCGCCGGGCTTCACGATGTAGGTATCCTCGGAGGGCTCGGTGTTATTCAGGAATACGATGAACGCAGAAACAATGAATGCGATGCCGATGGCCAGTACGCCGAGATATCCGCGGACGAAGGTGATAATTTTTTTGATCATGCATCCCCCATAAATTACAGTGTATCAGGATTGTAACATGCTGCAGGATTTATCATAGAACATCCTGAACGCCTGTTGTAATACGATAATCACAGCACCTCATTGCGGCTTGGCATATAAACGCATGTTCCGGCCATGTTACTATTGTCCAAAGCAGGGGAGTCTCCTTATTCAGCGGCGAGCTCCCAGTTAAGCACGACACCTTCCTTCGATCCGTGAGCGAGCGTAAATTTGAGATTTCCATCTGCCACATGTGCCGGAACTTCACCGGTCCGCCTGCCTGTGGTGGAGAGCGCGAAGAGTTTCATGCGATTGTCGTTCCTGAACGTTACGGCGGCGGAACCAACGCGCACGAGAACCGGCGCACCGCCCCAATGGATAAGCACCGTGCGCTCGTCGGACCCGAACTTCATGCCGGTGTTTATCGCGTCGGTCGGGAACATGATGAGTACGCGCCTGCTTTCGGAAAGCGCCGATCCGTCAAGCGATGAAAAGGTAAGCGAACACTCCTTCGCGGCAACCGCCGCCGACACGCCGGGCATCTCATACGTGCCGTTCGTTTTGATGACCCATCCCTTGGTGCGCGGCGTGTTCACCGCTATGGTGCCTTCGTTGAAGTTAAAGCGCGCCTCGCGTGTGGCTGTCTCGATGAGACCGCGGTTCAGATCGCTCTTATTTCCCGCGGGAATGAGGCCGCCCTTAAGCGACTCGAGCCATAGCGCAGCATCCGCGGTATCCGGCGAAGCGGCGAACGGTACGATGCGCTTCCCGGAGATGACCGCATTTGTCGTGAGCGGGAGAATATAGCCGTCGGGCGCCGAATCGCCGACGCTGAGGCCGATCTTGCCGATGAAGCTCAGCGCCGCGGCTTCGCCGCCGAGATACCAGTTCTCGGCTACCGCATCAGACGTTCCATGGAGCGACACCGATATTTCCGCCTCGCGCATATCACCGCGGAGGTAGAGGAATTTGATCTGCCGCTCGGTCGCCTGAGATATGGGATCGCTCGCGCACATGTTCCCTTTTATAAGTGAATCTGCGAACACATCATCCTTGGTCACGACATAGCCCATGCGAAGGGCGCCGTCCCAACCCTGAAGCGCGGCTATCGCACCAAAATAGAGCCCGCCTTCCGAACGATGACGGTTCGGGAAAAGGAAGTTATACTCGGAGACAAAGTATGGTTTTCCGGAATTGCGGGTCGTTGCGAAGTAAGCGCCGTAGCAGGGGATGGCGTAGTTCTGATCGATGAACCGCAGGGGTTTCAGGGCGGATCTGCCGTGAAATCCATACGGAAGGTCCCACTCTTTATTCCCGAGTCCCTTGGAGTGGTCCCAATATGCGTGTTGATCCACGAAATCGATGTTCCTCCTGAGAAGCGTGGTGAACTGGGTATGTACCATATTGCAATCGCCGATCGGCTGTCTGCACCCGATGCCCCGCAGAAATGACCGCATCTCTTCATAGCCTGCCGCCTGCGTTTCAACGAGGAAGCGGCACGCATCCGCACCCCGCTTGTTTTTGGTGAGGCTTCGCGGCAGGGCGACCGTGCCCCGCTCCAGGGATTCGACGCTCGTAAGATCACCCCATGCCGCCGACAACTCCTGACTGCTTTTATACTGTGCGGCGAGATACTTGTTGAACGATTTTTCGTACAGGGCGTGCGCCTCAGGCACCTTGCTGTAATTGATCTCAAGAGGATCCTCGTTCACGGTACCGATGTAGATGAGTACCGGATCGTCCTTCCACGCGAGTCCGGTGTAGGGGTTCACATGCGACAGCACCTGCCGGGCGTATGACCTGAGCTCCTCGCGGAATTCGGGGATGATATAATACCCGGAATTATAGAGATCGTGCCAGCCCACGCCTTTTGCCAAAAGTCCCGGGAAATACTTTTCGATGAGCGTGCGCGGGCCGCGCGACCAGTTCAGGTCCATGGTCATGTAGACGCCGTTTTTTTTGAGCTCCGAGAATAGAAAATCGAGCTTGTCGGTATGAATCGGATCATAGGTGGAGGGATCGCTGCGGTCGGAGAAAAAAGCATTATCGATATATTGGAAACGCGCGCAATTGTACCCCATTTTCGCGACGTTCTTCGCCAGCACGATTATCTCCTCACGGCTCATCGATCCGAAAAAATTCGTATTGAACCATGATATGTGGGTGCCGGCGAATCTCAGCGGGACTGACGGATTATTTTCGAACACAAAGCGGCCATCCTTGGCCGTAAGAAAGCCGTATTTCCCCGCCGGCTTTTCGATAAGATGCGAAAGATCGAGTGCGCTCCCGTCGACGATGATCTTTTCCGTTTTTATCGGGACCCATTCTCCGGACGGGGCCGTCGTGTAGATGCCATTGTGCGGAAGCGATATTTCATCATGAGAGAGAGTCACGCCAGCGATGCCCCACACGGCAATGTTCGCGCTCTCGAATCGCAGTGCGGTAAGATCGCCGCCAAGGCCGCGGATGGAAAATCGAGAGACGTATAATCCGATGTAGGAACTGCCGTTTTCAGCGGTGTATCCGACAAAGCCGTTGCTGAGGGTTGCAGCGCCCCACCAATCCGCGACATCGCGGCCGCATAGTACCGATACCGGCGTGCCTTCGCCCTTCGCATATACCGGAATGATGCGACCAATCTCACCAACACCGCTTTTCGGCGTGTAGGCGGTTGCGTGCAGGAGATAGACATGCCCCGATGCCGCTGCATGCTTCGGTACCGCAAGCGTAACCTTCTCCGGAAAATACGGACGTTTCGGCGCCTTAAGGACAATGCACGCCTTGTCCCCCGATCCGATGAAGAACGGTATGTTCGCATGGGTTCGATCACCGGTGGGGAGCGCTGAGAGATCATTCGCGCGTCCCTGATCGGCCCAGCCGCCCTTCTCGTCACCGGCCGTTCCATCGGCGAGCGCCATGTTCGCTGCAGCTGAAAGGTCGACGGTCATCGCCGTCGGTTTTGACCCATCGAATACATAGGCCCAGCCCTTTATCGTCACCGGTACGCCTGCCTTCACGGTGAACACCTGCGTGAATTTCGAATCATGCCAGACGCGGATGCTGTATCGTCCGTTTTTCACAAAGCGCGGATCATTGTTTGCGATCGCCTGCAGTTTCGTATCCGATTTCAGGGAGCCCTTCAGCCAGCCGCGCGGCATATCATTGTCCACATCCTCGAAGTCGGGATTGGCGATGACGGCACCCTCGGCTTCCAGTCCGTCCCAATACGACACGATGACGGCATTGGTCTTATCGACGGTGAAATATTTGCTCATGAGTACGAGCGTGACTTTGCCGTCATTGACCGGCGTAAAGCGTATCCCGACCTGCTTCCATGTGTTCGCCGGGAGCGGGAGATAACAGACGAACCCGAACCCCGCTTTGCGCTGGGAGGGAAAAAGCCTGCCGCTCCCGATGAGCGATGCATCCTTCATTTCGACGCTCATGTCGACGCTGTCGATGTCAAGGCGTGTTTCGGATGGGAGCGTGATCGACACCTGTGCGGCTGCGGCCGCCGCAAGCACGGCCAATAGTACGATTTTCATAACGTCTCCGGGGCGGCGATTTTGCACATGCATCGCACGCTTACGATAATATCAACTACAAGTATAACTACAAGCATGCCGATAGTCGTTCGTTTCCATGCCGTACGCTGTTCTTATACATCCTTGCCGCAGTCGGCCTCTTATGCTACAATGAGTCGATGAGACCTGCGCAATACCCCCTTCGCTCCGGGGCGATGATACGCGTCTCGAACAGGAATATCGCCGTTCCGGGGCTCAGTAAATTCGGCATGCATCGCTATTCGAACGCCCGTGTCCCCATCAGGCGGCACGCGCATCCGCATGCCATCGAAATTATCTATCTTGCCTCGGGGCGGCAGTACATCGAGATCGATGACGAGCGCTATGAAATGCGCGGTAATGACGTACTCATAACGCCCCCCGGCATGCCGCACGGATCGTCGTTCCACCCCGCTGAAAAATGTGCGCTTTATTTCCTCGCATTCGCGGAGTGTCCGCCGCTGTTCGGTTTTCATGGATCGGAAGCGAGCGCCGTACTTTCTGCGTTCAGATCTCCGGTGCGGCGTTTCTTCCCCGGCACTGCACGCATGAAAACGATATTCGACGATGCCATACGCGCCTACACCGAACGCTCCCCGTATGTGAGAAGTGTTCTTATGTCCCGCTTCACCGAATTCCTCATCGAGGTACTCGCCTCCGCACACGGGGAGCGCAGCGCCGTGTCGCCTCCGATACTGCGCGCCATTCGCTATGTCGATGAGCACGTGGGAGAACCGATCATGGTCGCCCACCTCGCGGATATCGCGAACATGACCGTGCAGCGGACAAAGCGGCTGTTTACCGCGGAGGCAGGCATTCCGCCGAAGGAATTCATATTACGCCGCAAGATCGAACGAGCATCGGTACTCCTTCTTGATAAGCACATGCCCATCACCGATATAGGACTGTCGCTCGGGTTCTCATCGAGCCAGCATTTTGCCACGATGTTCAAGCGATACACGGGGAGAACCCCGATACAGCATCGCCGAAGCGGCGGGGAATAATGCAAGCTGCCATAATTTTGATGGACAGGTTCGACGCTTGCCGACAGGCTCGATCCGATATACAATGAGATATGGCTAAGAAAATACCTGTTACCGGGCATTATTATAACGCCCCCATCGACCTTAAGCGTTTCCGCGAACGGCTTAAGCCGTATAAGCTGCACAGCGTCGACCCGCTCGTCTGCGAGCTTGTCAATGACCGCTTCGTGGTCATCACCAAGTTCGGCGTCGTCATGTTCTGGAACACCACCGATGATCTCGAGCGTTCCATCCGCGAGGAATTGACGAAATTCCTCACCGACTTTTCCGTCGATGAGCGGGTGAGCGACCGCATCGACATAGAGCTCGGTGCCACTGAGCGCATCGGCTTTGAGCGTGTGCAGCTCTCGAAACTATCGCCGGATAAGATAAAGCTCATCTCGCTCGCCTTCGCGCAGTCGATAGCCCTCAATAAATTCGAACTTGATATCACATCGATACTGGGGAAGATCGAGGGGTATATTAATGAGCTGAAAACGTCCGGAAAGCTCAGGATAAAACCGGCTCGGATATTGAAAAGCGTGGGGTTCGCGCTGTCGGTGAAATATCATGTCATCAACAATCTCGTGTTGTTCGATAAGCCGGACGAGACCTGGGAAGATGAACGGCTCAGCCGATTGTACCGTGATATACGCGAGTACTTCGATCTTACCGACAGGCATGAAGGCATCACGGTAAAACTCGATTTCATCACCGATAACGTCGAGACGCTTCTTGATCTCCTGAACACACAGCGCATGGTGTGGCTGGATGTCACTATCGTTCTCCTTATCATCGCCGAGGTCATTATCTTTCTCATGCAGATATTCGTCTTCAACGGCCACTAGCGCCGTCGCGATATGGAACTAACCATTGAGAAGCTCGGCGGTGAGGGCGTGAGCATAGCCCGTGCCGAGGGAAAGACCGTGTTCGTACCCTTCGGCGTCCCCGGCGATGTGGTCAAAGCCGAGATACGCGAAGATAAAAGAACGTACTGCCGCGCTTCCATTACGGAGGTCATAACGCCGTCGCCGGACCGCGTTGCCGCCCCCTGCCGCTATTTCGGCGACTGCGGCGGTTGTGCCCATCAGAACATATCATACGAGGCGCAATGCCGGCACAAACATGCGCTCCTTACAGAATTGTTCCGTGCCATCGCCACCCCTGTCGACGCCGTTGTTCCATCGCCATCCGTGTTCGGGTATCGGAGCAAGATGCAGCTGCAATGCGCGCGCTCGGGGAGCCGCATCCTTGCCGGGTTCTATCGCTCGCATTCGCGTTCGCTCGTACCGATCGACCGATGCCCGCTCCATACCGACGAAGTGAATGCGCTTGCGCGTACCACCGTGCGCCTTCTCAATGACTTGAGGCTTCCCGCATTCGACGCTCGGATGCGCAAGGGGCTTGTCCGCGATATCGTTATCCGTTCGAACACGAAGGGTGAGAGCATGCTCACGCTCGTTATCCATGACCGTGATTTCGAGAAGCGTGCGGCATTCTCCAAGGCGATATTCCGCCGCCACCCGTCGCTCGCCGGTTTTTTCACGTTCCATAATCCGCGCGATACCGAGTATGTGTTCGCCGACGGCGAGAACATCACGACGAATACGCGTCATTCGCCGCTCGAAAAAGTGTACGGGAAGGCCATCGATGAATCGTTCGCCGGTATGCGCTTTGCGCTTTCACCGCTCACGTTCTTTCAGGTGAACGTGCCCCAGGCACAACGCATCGCCGCTTTCCTCGCCGAATGCTTCGGCCATGCGACAAGCGCTGCGACAGGCGGTCTTATCGATGCGCATGCCGGCGTTGGTGCGTTCTCACTGGCACTTGCACCGAAATTCACCGAAGTGCTCGCCGTTGAACTGGTGCGCGATTCGTGCGAACTCGCGATACAGAACGTGCGGATGAACCGTGTTCCGAACGTGCGCGTGCGGCATTCGTCCGACGTGCGCGCCCTTGGGGAGATCCTCTCCCGCGACGGGATGGACCGATATCCGAACCTGCTGCTTGACCCCCCGCGTGCGGGGCTCTCGGAGGATATGCGCGCGATGATACCATCGATGCAATTCAAGCGTATCGTCTATGTGTCCTGCAATCCGCACACCCAGGCGCGCGATGCTGCCGTGTTCACGGCGAACGGCTACCGTGTAACGCGCATCGCACCGTTCGATATGTTCCCGCATACGTATCATATCGAATGCGTCATGGTGTTCGAACGAAGCTGAACGCCATGCAATATTCCTCATCGAGCGCCGTCACTATACCCAAGAGCACGATGAAATGAAGCGTCAAGACCAAGGTATCGCTGAGTTCTTTGAACAGCAACGTTCTCGATTGCTCCACTATATACGCCTGAAAGCGGCGAGCATCCCTGAATTCGATCCTGAGGATATTCTTCAGGATGTCATGCTTTCGCTCATCGGGCGCGACGGATCGGTATCGGCCATTGAGAATCTCGCCGGGTACGTGAGGCGAGCCATTGAGAACCGCATCATCGACCGCCGGCGCGGGAGAAAGCCGTCGGTGTCGATGGAGTCATCGGTGAATGATGACGGTGTTACCCTGGGAGACATGCTCGGTGACATGCAGTACGAGGCGCATACGGCGATGGAGAAGAAAGAGCTTGCGCGCCGCCTTGCCGATGCCGTCGATTCGCTTGCGCCGCCGTACCGGAGCGTGTGGGTGGCCACCGAAGTAGAAGGACGGTCCTTCGCCGAGCTTTCGGAGGAATGGAGCGAGCCGCTCAATACGCTGCTTTCGCGTAAACATCGCGCTGCAAAGATGCTGAAAAAGAAACTTGCTGATATCGCGTAGCATAAAAAGGAGGTTCCCCATGGAACGAAGAAAAAAAGAAGGGAGCGAGGTCCGTGCCGAGGTGGTGATGGACTGCGCTCCTCCGCGGCATTCGTGGCATCCGCTGAAGATCGTCGGCGCCGTCGTGGGCGGGATAATCGGCGTTACGGCATTGGCCTTCATCTTCGGCTATGTCGTCATGCTGCTTTGGAACTGGCTCATGCCCCCCGTGTTCGGGTTGAAGACGCTCACGTATCTGCAGACCGTCGGGCTCATCGTCCTTGCGAAGATACTGATCGCCCCGTTCATTCCGCACATGAAGCATCATCGTCCGCACCCGCCCATGCCGCCATGCCCGCCGATGGGGCCACAGCACGGACATTTCCATGAACATGCGGGGAAGTGGAATGATTGGAAAGTGAAGGGCGGCTGGGGTAAATGGAAGTATTATGATCAGTACTGGCGCGAAGAGGGCAAGGCGGCGTTCGAAAAGTATATTGAAAGAAGAGAAAAAAATAACCCCTAACCCCCGACCCCTTTCTGTAGCGGCTTTGGCCATTCATGGCCACCGCCAGCTGCGCCATCCTTGGCGCACGCCTTCAAAAGGGGGGTGCCGGGAAAATATTTAAAATAAAATAAAGTAGTAGTTGGCGGGGATAGATGTTATTGCGATATGCGGCGTGGAATATATACAGTATTTCATATTTACACTCTCGGTATAATCTTAATATTTTCCGTGTTCAATGTCTTATGTGCAGAAAATGTATCGACGAATTCGGACAAATTGCTGCTGCTCGCGGGAAAACGCGGTAGGGCTTACGTGAACGTCGAGGGCGGGCGGTATCGCCGCAGCGAAGCGCGAGGTGCGATGCGGTTGGAATTGACAGGAATTCGGCGGGTGGTATACTGGCGGGCATGGAAGGTAGAGCTGTAGAAAATGAAAAGTCCTATCCCTTTTTTTATTCAGCTTGCTGCTTCCGGCATGTGCCTTGCCTGAATAAGAAAACGTAAATAGAATCAATATGTGACAAACATCCCGCAGGCATCAGTATTATTTTAATCCCCATGATGATATAATTCGATGTACAGGAGCTTACATGCGTACACTTCCGTATCCCGGCACATGGCGTGTCGCATTCACGCATCCCGCTGACGGTAAAAAGTTCGACATTTCAGCTTCTGTTCCCGGCAATGTCGCCGTCGATATGATGCGGGAGAACATCATTCCCGATCTCTATATGGGCGCGAATGCCCTTGGCGCGCAGGAATGGGAACGTACTGATTTCACCTACACCTCGGAATTCATTGCGCCGGAACTGGCTGCGGGGGAACGACTTGAGATGGTGTTCGAAGGCATCGATACGGTCGCGGATATAACGATCAACGGTACTGCCATTACATCGGTAGAGAACATGTTCATCCCGCATGCATTCGACCTCACCGGGAATATACATCCCGGGGCGAATTCGCTTACCGT
>JBBTBY010000066.1:101244-125266 GCA_038043445.1 Spirochaetota bacterium | reverse complement strand
AGAATGCGGCATAACTACGTGTTTGTACCGCGCTTGATTTTATCATAGAAGGGGTTGTTCCCTCCGTGAGCTCCGTGGCCTCTGTGAGACACTTCTTCCCTTTCCCGTTCTTCTCCGTGATGATTTTCTTGGGGCCGCATATCATGTAATAGCTTAAGGATATGCGGGTGCAGCGACTGTATGAGCCGCGTGATCCGTGTCAATTCTTTTTTCTTATTCTTCTTCGCGTCTTCGCGCCGTCGCGTGACGTCTTTATTTCCATTATTTTGTTAAGGGGGATGTATCACGCGATGCCGCGATGCTCGCGAAGAATATGGAACCCTCCGTGAGCTCCGTGGCCTCCGCGAGAAACTTCTTCTCTTTCCATTCATTGCCATGAGTATTTCTTGGGGCCGCATATCATGTGATCGCTTAAGGATATGCGGGTGTAGCGACTGTATTGTCCGTGTGATCCGCTCCTTGATTTTTATATTGAAAAGTGCGATAGTATAGGCATGCAAGACTTGGGAAGCATAAACAGCATCCTTCACGAACGAAGGGCCTATATTGCAAGGCAATTTGCGGTAAAGCGTATCGGTGTATTCGGTTCTTTTGTACATGGAGTGCAGCGGTCAGATAGCGATATCGATATTCTCGTAGAATATGAACCTTCCGGTGTTTCATTCGACAACTACATGGACCTCAAATTCTATCTTGAGGACATGCTCGGTATACATGTCGATCTTGTGATCGCTGATGATGTCCGGGATGAGATCAGGGAAGAGATACTGGCGGATGTTCAGTATGTCTGACCGTACACACTCGTTTTTCCTGAAAGATATGCATGCAAGCGCTGAAAAGGTCGTCACCCTTACGAGGGGTAAGACAAAAGAAGAGTTCCTTTCGGATTGGATACTGGTAGAGATGCGGTCGTACGGAACCTTGAAATAATCGGCGAAGCCTCAAAGCGTATTCCGTCCTCGATCAAAGAAGCCCATCCGGAGATCGAGTGGCGAAAGATCGCCGGATTTAGGGATGTCGTTATTCATGACTATTTTAAGATAAATAAGGACATTCTTTGGGATGTATCTGTAAATAAAACGCCCATCCTCGTTGAAATGATAGGGAAGATATTGTCATCGTTGTGACGGGCGTACGAAGTCACTAACCTTGGACTGCGCCTGATATGCAGTCCATATCTACGGTGCACTCCGCGTGATCCGTGTCTAAATTCTTTTCTTCTCCTCCTCTTGAAACGTGCAGAATGTACGCAGGGCGGAGGGCACATGCAATTCGTCTCGAGATAGATATTCGAGAACGATGGCGTCGGAAAAGAAGATTCACCAGGATCAACAGGATGAGCAGGATTACATCGTCAACAAAATCCTGCTAATCCGGCTCATCGTGGTGCTCCCCTTCTTCTCCTGATCATTAAAATAAAAATTATGAAGGGCCGCATATCATGTGTTGTACCGCTAAAAGAATTGACAATATTGAATAACATGGTATATTAGTATGCATAGGAGATGCATATAATGAGAACTACATTAGATTTATCAGATGAATTGATAAAGAAGGTGAAGGTCGCTACCGGCATTAAAAACAAAACAAAATTAATCCATATTGCACTTAATGAATATTTAAGGAAAATAAAGCGTATAAATATTAAAAATAATTATGGGAAAATCATTATTGATCGCGACGTTCTAAAAATGAGAGAAATGTAATAATGTATCTAATTGATACTTCGATATGGATAGATTATTTTCGTGGAAAACTAAATGATATTCTTAGAGAAAGAGTATTCAATTATATAGAAAATGATCTAATCGCATACAGTGGAGTGATTTTGTCGGAATTGCTTATAGGCTGTAAGTCTGAAAAAGAAAAAGTAATTATAAAAGATAACTTTACTGGTTTTCAATATATTGCTTTAAGTCACAATGATTTTGTCGATTTAGCAGAAATTGGTAATATATTATTGAGAAAAGGAATAACAGTTCCATTAACTGATATTATTATATATTACCAAGCAAAATTCAATAAAACAAGGTTATTGACATACGATAAAAACTTTAAATATTTTAATGATAAGAATATAGAAATAATAAGAGCGGTACAACAAGCGAGTGGAGCGGACAAATGAGTACATTTGCCGCTCACTCTTCCGATAGCTTAAGGATATGCAGGTGCAGCGACTGGAAAACGTTCGTGTTTCCTCATCACATCATGATAGTAACACTGCAATATCGATCTTTTTCATCTGTAATAATTTCTCCCATGCGCCGGGCCTCAGCATAAGTTCTTCAATGTTTTCCGGATTGATCTGCCATGAGAGGCCATACTTGTCCTTGCACCATCCGCATACGCTCTCTGCACCCCCATGTGCCGTGATCTTTTCCCAGTAATGATCGATCTCTGCCTGATCTTTACATGATATATTGAAGGATACTGATTCGTTAAAGCTGAACTCATTACCGGCGTTAATAGCTGTAAATTGCTGTCCAAACAGATCAAAATAGATCGCCAATACTTTTCCAGCAAAAGGCTTTTGAAAATCGAGCAGACCATCAGTTGGATAGTATGATCTTGAAATGATCTTTCCGTTAGGGAATAGTGATAGATAAAAATCCACTGCTTCCGCAGCATTCCCATTGAACCATAAATTTGGTGTGATTTTATTCATGGTAACTCCTCCTCCTTTTGACAGTATCAATTATGGATTCCACCCCGGCAGTTTTGCAGCTTGTTGTATCCAGGAAGCCATCATTACACTGTCAATATTATCGTTCTCATAGATATCCAGCCATCTGGCGTTTTTACTGCGATCAGTGAACCCGGGTGGATGTGGATTCAGGGAAACGCCGTTAAAGAACGTTATTTTAACATATTTTGTAAATACATGTATCGTTGCATACCAGCCCTGATCTTCAATGCCGTAAAAAGGCGAATTCCATTTGACGGCATATTTTGTCTCGGGAACTGCCATAGTTATCGATCCATTGATCCTTTCGACGACTTTCTTTTTCCAGCCCGGTATTGCCGCGATATACTTCTTAACAGCCTTTTCTCCCTCTGCTTTTGCGATTTGCGGATTACCCCCGGCCAGGAGCCTTGCTGTTTTTCTTTTTGTACCTTTTGTTTTCTTTTTCACCATATCATTCTCCACTTCATTCACTATAGATACAATATGAATATTTTCCTATAATACAATATGGCGCTTCCTCGAGCATTGAAATCATCGCGGATCGGATCACAGCTCAGTAAAATACCGTCACGGTATGACTTTATATACGGTATGTATATCGATGCGCCTATTGACCGCATTCGACTCATACCCTTGGAAAACGAACGCGTTCTCATATCTGCTTGCGGTCACCTTCCGGTATATTTCCTCTGCCTTGCAGATATGGTCGAGTTTGTATCCATACAATTTCCTGAACCTGTCGTTGTCGATCCGGTAGAGGTCGAACAGATACAGGACATGACCGCCGGAATATATCGATTCGTTCTTTGTATACCAGAATTCCAGCCGGCCGTCCTCGTTGAGATCACGATATTCTATTTTCAGTTTGGCGAATTTCGATACATCGTACAGTACGTCCAGCAGCTGATACTTCTCGTTATATAATGCCAGCACGGTATGCGCGCTGAAGAGCGAACCAAGCGTGTCAAGCACTATCTGTATCCCTTCCGAGCCCCAGCTGAACCTGTTGTTCCCCAGGACGATATGGGTGATATACCGCTTGTCATTCGTGACGATAGTGAAAAAATAGTAATTGTGTATGAACAAATTATCGAACACGGCGCCCTTGCTCGGGTACTTCTCCCACAGTTTCCTGTGCAGCCGCTTCATATTATCCCTGTCGCTGTAATAGTTCGTAATAAAGGCCAGATGATCTCGACATGTATTCCGGCTGACGGCCGTATAATACGACAGGGAATTCGTTGCGACGATATCGAACGTCGAAGGGAACATGCAGGCACACGATATGAGCAGCGAGAGAAGCGCCCGTTCCATGCGTTCCTACCGTACTGCCGGGGGTTTCTTTTTATCCGTTTCCCGCGAACGCTCGCGCTTCTGATACGCCGCCGGAGAGCTGCCGGTGGTCTTCGTGAACACGCGTGTGAAATGATAGCGGTTCTTGAAACCGGCGCGTAATGCCGCTTCCTCGATGGAGTTCGAGAGGAGGTATTCCCTGGCGCGGTCGATGCGTACGCGCGTAAGATAATCGCGGAACGGCATGCGGTGAAGCGTGCGGAACATATGCGTGACATACGATGTGCTCTTCCCGATGAAGCGCGCGGCGCCGCGTATGGATGCGCCCGAACAGGCGTACATATCGATATACCGTTCAAGGAAATACGCCGGGTCGGCATTGGTAAGATCGACGAGGCGGTTGCGCACGATGTTCTCCGCGAACACCGTGACAAGCTTCGCTATCATCTCCAATTTGCTCCGTTCCATGACCGGCATGGCCTGATAGCTTGCCCGAAGAGCATCGATATCGGGGTGTTCGTTGAGGCCGCACTCACGGGCGACGGCATCGAAATCCTTGTCGGTACGGACCTGCCCCAGGTGGAGAAAACCCGCATCGTGCCCGTCGATGGTGAGCGGGAGATACATCTCATGGAGCCCGTTATAGCACTGGTACCACAGGGGCGACATCTGTTCCTTCGCCTTGATGAGAAAATCATTGTTCGACCGTTCGCAGCGTTCCGCGAAACGCCGGCGCGCGATCATGCAGTATTCGCAGTAGAAATCGGACTTGTTCATGACCGCTTTCCAGGAGCCGTCGGCGGTCTGGCAGAAATACCCGGCGCGCAGACCGAAAAGCCTCAGGATGATGTACAGGAGCTCCCGGATCTCCCCTTCATTGATAAGGATATCAACGTGCCGTTTTCCCATGCGTTCAGTGTACACTATCCGGAAGCGGTTTGTCAACCAAGGTTCTCTGCCGAACATGATATACCCGAAACGGCCGGAAAAGTCGGTGAAAAAAAAGACATGGAATCATCCGTATAGTCCATGGCATACGACAGGGGCTATGGGTACCTTACTCACATCTTCATGCAAGGAGCCGACAATGAGCCGTTCACTGGCGCTTGATACCATACACCTGAAACCGGTAGACCGCCTCGCGCATACCGAATACAGCATGGAGTATCACAAGGAGTATGTTACGCGCGTATCGGGCAGATCGGAGAATGACGGCGACCGGGTGCCGCGCTTTTACTCCAATTGGAACATCGATCTCCTCTGGGGTACGAACGACGGCCTTCATGGCAACTGGCTTTCCCGCGGACGGGCGACCGATATGGGCCATGCATCGTATGCCGCGGACGGGAGCGATCAGCATGATCTTCAGCAGAGCCCGTTCGTGAACCCCGAGGACGTCTGGGCGTTCGACCCGGTGAAGGAATACGGTCTTCCCGACTTCAACGCACAGGTGGCCGCGTATCAGAAACTAGCCGACGAACGGCGCGAAAAATTCCCCGAGCAGCTGCATACCGGCGGCTATTATAAGACGATAATCTCCGGCGCGATACAGTCGTTCGGATGGGATGCCCTTCTTCTCGCCGCTTCGGAAGAGGATAAATTCGAAAAGGTGCTCGACGGCTTCTTCCGCTTTACCAAGCATCACATGGATGCGTGGGCGCGTACGGACATCGAAGTGGTTATCCAGCATGACGACTTCGTATGGACGGCCGGCCCGTTCATCGACCCCGCGTTCTACCGCCGCGTGATAATCCCCTACTATAAGAAACTCTGGGAACCGCTCCATGCCGCAGGGAAAAAGGTGCTCTTCTGCTCGGACGGGGATTTCCACATGTTCGCGCATGACATCGCAGCCGCGGGGGCGGACGGCCTTATCTTCGAACCGGTGAACGACTTCGAATACATGGTGAAGAATTTCGGGAACACGCACTGCCTCGTGGGGAGCGCGGTAGACTGCCGCGATATGACGTTCGGCAAATGGGACAAGGTGCGTGCGGATATGGACAAGACGTTCGCGCTCGCCGAGGAATGCAAAGGGCTCATCGTCGCCGTCGGGAATCACATACCGGCGAACATAAGCGACGATATGTGCGATAAGTACATCGAATATTTCCGGGCGAACTGCCGGAGAAAAGTCGCGGCGTAAGAGGGAGTATCGCGCCCTGACTACCGCTTCGCATTGTCCTTGAAGAACTGCACGATGAACGGTATCGCATCCTTGGGCATCTCGTGGCCGCCGTTATGTATATACGTGATGAACGGCGTATCGCCCGCGGACGGATATATCGTGATAAGGTCGTTTGCGCCGGGTTTCCCCTCCGTGCAGCCGTTCAGGTCCCTCACGAATTGCATCATCATTTCCTGCCATGCATACTTCACGAGCGGATCCTTTTTTCCCGCGCAGTGGAACGCGGGCTTGGGCGTAAGGAGCCGCCGCTCGTCCTCACTTCCGAGCAGCGCCGCCATGGGTGCGACAGCGGCGAGAATATCACCGCGGGTCGCCCAAAGGAGATAGGTGAAACCGCCGCCGTTCGAGTGGCCGGTGGCATAGACGCGTTTTTTATCGATGCGGTATTTCTCTTTCAGGAGCGCATACATGGCGTCGAAGAATTTCAGGTCGCGATCGCCCATCGCACCGATGCCGCTTTGCCAGCCGCTTTTCTTCCCTTGGGGGTCGGTCAATTTCCCCGGCGTGTTAAGCCCCTGCGGGTACACGACTATTGCTTCCGGCCAGAGCCGGTGATAGTCGAATGAATTCGCCGCATGCTGCATGGTGCCGCCATGGCCGTGGAAAACGAACACGAGCGGACGATCGCTCGTTCCGGCGTTCACCGGCGTGTACACGAGCGCTTCGCGCGTAACACCATCGACGATGATCTCCCGGCGCACCGGATCATCAACGGCACAGAGCGAAAGCGCCGCGGCAAGCACTGTCAATATCGTTCTCATAATGAACCTCCGCAGGTTCGATAGATTATAGCATATGCGTTGCCTTGCAATACCCCCACCGCGAGTGTATAATCATCTATCATTCTCCGGGAGGCCACAATGGCCAAAGGTTATCTTGCGCTGGTACTGCACGCCCACCTCCCATACGTACGTCACCCCGAGCACGAGGAATTCCTCGAAGAGGACTGGCTCTTCGAAGCGATAACCGAGACCTATATACCGCTCCTCGATATCTACCGCTCCCTCGTCGATGACGGCGTGAAATTCCAGATAACCATGTCGCTCACGCCGCCGCTCATGAACATGCTCGCCAATGAGCTTCTGCAGTACCGCTATGTGCGTCATATCGAAAAGCTCATACGCCTCGCCGAAATGGAATGCGACCGCACCAAACATGAATGGCATTTCAAGCGTACCGCCGAGATGTACCTGAATAAATTCCGGCGCGCACGCGACATCTTCGTCAACCGCTATCACTGCAATCTCAACAACGGTTTCCGCGAATTCCTCGAACGCGGCGTGCTCGATGTGATCACCTGCGGCGGCACGCACGGGTTCTTCCCGCTCATGATGGATCATCCCAAGGCCATCGATGCGCAGCTCAAGGCGGCGGTCGCCACGCATGAGAAACATCTCGGGCAGAAGCCGCAGGGTATATGGCTCGCCGAGTGCGGGTTCTTTCCCGGCCTCGAGAAGCATCTCCATGAGAACGGGATAAAATACTTCTTCGTCGATTCGCACGGCGTTCTGTACGCGGACAAACGTCCGAAATTCGGCGTGTATGCGCCGGTGTTCTGTTCGCGTCAGCACCCGGTGGCCGCCTTCGGCCGCGATATCGAATCGTCAAAGAGCGTGTGGTCGGCTGAAGAAGGCTACCCCGGCGACGCGCGCTACCGCGAATTCTACCGTGATATCGGTTTCGATCTCCCGCTCGACTATATCGGCCCGTTCATCCATGACGGGGGGCTTCGCACGAATACCGGGATCAAGTATCACAAGATAACCGGGCGCAATGTGGACAAGCAGCCGTATGATCATGAGGAAGCCATGTCCGTCGCCGCGGAACATGCGGGCAATTTCATGTTCAACCGTGAGAAGCAGGTCGAGCATCTGGCGGAATTCTTCGACCGTCCGCCGATGATAGTCTCGCCGTACGACGCGGAGCTTTTCGGTCATTGGTGGTATGAAGGCCCGGATTTCATCAATTTCCTTATCCGAAAAACAGCGTTCGACCAGAATACGGTCGAAATGATAACCCCGAGGGAATATCTCAAACGTCATCCGGTCAATCAGGTCACCATGCCGTCGTTCTCAAGCTGGGGCCACAAGGGGTACAGCGAAGTATGGCTTGAGGGTTCCAACGACTGGATATACCGCCACCTGCACAAGGCCGCCGAGCGCATGACGGAACTTGCCGATACCTATTACAGTGAATCGGGGGTCTACGAGGAGGCGCTCGATCAGGCGGCGCGGGAGCTCCTCCTTGCGCAGAGCTCCGACTGGGCGTTCATCATGAAAATGGGGACGACGGTGGAATACGCCGTGCGACGCACCAAGCTCCATCTCAATCGGTTCACCGACCTCTACTACGCGATAAAGAACCGCGACCTCAATACGGAGTGGCTGAAGCAAGTGCAGCACCGCGACGATATCTTCTCTGAGATCGATTTCCGGATATACGCGAACAGGCGGTAACGAACATGCGCGTCTCGATAGAACATCTGCTTGCGCTGTGGGATGCCGAGGACCTGGGCTCGCTCAAGCTCACCATGCTCGTCAATGCGGTCAAGGACTCACAGGTCTATCAGGTGGGGGACGGCGATATACAGCGCCAGACCGCCTGTACGAAGGAGTATCTCCTTAAGCTCAAGGAGAACGCAACGGAAGCGTTCATCGATTACAATGAGAAGCTCATCGCGATATTGAAACGCTGCCACCCGCAGGAGCATCGCGGCATCTACGGGTATGCCTCGCTCGATGCGATAGACCGCATACTCACCGAATACGAGATAATGTCGCCCTACACCAAAAAGGAGCGTACGCTCATCGCGCTTTCCAATGTGGGCGATAAAGCGAACGGCGGCATCGTCGAGGGAATGCCGGTGACGGCGGCGTCGGTGCGCGCGCTCAAACGCACGCTCGGCGGTTCGGTCATGGTGGAATTCCGTCTCTCCGAACGCGGCGTGCTCCTTGTCTGCTCCAATCGCATGGAGGATTCTCGCCTCAAATGGTTCGCGATGAAGGCGATGGAGGCGTTCGACGGTGTGCGCGCACAGGCGGTGGTGAACGCGAAGGCATCCGAAGCGCTCCCGAAGATAGAGGTGCTCAATCTCGTCAATCATTACCGGACATGCCAGCCGCGCGTCGCGGTGATACTGCCCGGCGTGAGCGAGTATGCCGCCAAAGAGGTAATGAATTTTGACCGCTTCGCGAAGATAATAACGCCGGCGGCGACCATCATAGAGAATGAAACATCACGCACGGAATTCCTTGCGCTCATGGCGGATACCTATAAGAGCGGATATTCCGACGCGGTAAAGCCCTATGACCCGACGATAGAAGGGAATCGCATCGAGATGGATGAAACGGAAAAGCGAACATACCTCGATACGCTCAGGAAACTTGATGCGGACTATTCCCATCAGAAGTACATCAATCTGTGCAATGAGCTCATCACCATGTACCGCCAGTACAACACATCGGTGATAAGCGGACAGCTTGAGAAGGTCCGCGAGAAAAAAGAGCTTTCCGAAGGGAAATTCTAGTCCATGAACCGCGTATTATTCCTTCTCGTCATGTCGTGTGCGCTCGCTGCCGAGATAATACGCCCCGACAGCATTCGCGAGGGGATGAAGGGTACGGGATATACCGTCATGCACGGCACGAACATCGAGCGATTCGATGTGACCGTGCTCGGCGTGCTCAAGAAGCATCGCGGACGCGCCGATTCCATCCTTGTCAAGGTCGAGGGACTTTCGCTCGACCGGAGCGGCATCATCGCCGGCATGAGCGGTTCGCCCGTGTACTTCGACGGCAAGCTTGCCGGGGCCGTCGCGTTCGGCTGGGCGTACAACAAGGATGCATCCGGCGGCGTTACGCCGATAGAAGAGATGACGAAGCTCTTCGATCGCCCGACCGGAAGCGGCTTCGGGTATGAGCCGTTCAGAACGACGAATACATCGTCCGCCTACGGTGAAAAACCGGTGTCATCGCCCCTCATGTTATCGGGCTTTTCCCCGGAAGTACTCTCGCTCTATGCGGACTCCTTCCGCGATAAAGGGTTTCTCCCGCTTACCGGCGGCGGCACCGTTCAGGACGACACATCATCGGGACATTTTCTCCCGGGCGATGCCTGCGCGGTGACCCTCATGGAAGGCGATCTCAATGCCGTGGGCGTCGGCACGGTGACCTATTCGGATGAAAAACGTTTTCTCATCTTCGGTCATTCCATGCTCATGAAAGGAGCCCTCAACGTTCCGGTATCGCGCGCTTATATCCACGCGGTCATCCCCTCGCAGCAGATATCGTTCAAGCTCGGCGCAGCGTTCGGCAAACCGCTCGGCATCACCACGTATGACGGCGAATTCGGATTGGCCGGTGCATACGGACGATCGGCATCGCTTCTGGTGCCGGTGACGATATCGGTGGAGAAGGCCGGGCAGAAACGCGTCACCGCGGTGCGCATCGTTCCCGATCCGTCGGTATTCCCCGATTTTGCGGGGTCGGCACTGCTTTCATCGCTCGTCGGCGAAGGGCTCGGGGAATCGGTCACCGTATCGCTTTCACTTTTGCTTGAGACCGATTATAAGCGTACGCTTTGCGTATCGAACCTGTATCTGTCGTACCGATCGCTCGAAGCGTACAAGGCGGCGGTGCAGGATGCGCTCTATCCGGTGCAGCTGTTCATGTTCAACCGCTTCAGACCGCTTTCCGTAAAGCGCCTTGCCATGGACGTATCGATACGCAATGAACTGTCCTTCTCCGCGATCGACGAACTGCGCACCGATGCGTCGGAATATGAGCCCGGCGATACGGTCCGTGTCCGCGTATGGCTTCGCCCGAACGGCGGCGAGCGTGAATTCCGCGATATGACGTTCGTCCTTCCGGATATCATACGGCCGGGTTCGTATACCGTCTATGCCGGCGGCGATATGTCCTTCGAGCAGTTCCAGCGCACCTATTTCCCGCGCCGCTACACGCCGAAGTCCATCGATGAGATGTTCGACATACTCTCGCGTCCCGCCGATGCGCGCGCGCTCAATGTGTGGCTCTTCGCATCGGTGAAGGGCGTGCTCCTTAATGGGAATGAATTCGAACGCCTTCCCTCGTCGTATTACGGGATGCTTTCGCAGGAGCCGACGACGGAAAAGTCGGCGCTCATGAGCTCCATCCGCTCGCGCACGAGCGGCACGAACGTCATACTCGGGAATGAGAGCATTCAGATACGCGTCACAGCCGCGAAGGAATAGCCCCTTTCGCCGGATTCGTTTTCGCGGTATACTCTATCCAATGTCTACTCCCAAGGTGTTTTGCATGAACGCTATCGCCCGACTGACCGTTCGCATGGAGCGCATCCACGGTGCTGCCGCAATCGCCATCGCGCTGCCCTTCATCGTTCTCCTCGGCTATCTCGACCATTTCACCGGGCCGGAATTGGCGTTCTCCCTCTTTTACCTTTTCCCGATACTGTTCATCGTCTTCTCGCGCGGAGGGTTCCTCTTCGCCATAGGTGCGTCATTCGTATGCGCGCTCGCCTGGGGTGTCGCCGATGTTACCAGCGGGCATGTCTATGCCGCCCCGTGGATGCTGTTCTGGAACACCGTCATTCGTCTCGCTTATTTCGTCATCATCTCTGTCATCAGCGCACAATTCAAAGCTGTCCTCATGCGGGAGGCGATGCTTGCGCGTACCGATGAGCTTACGGGCCTTTCGAACATGCGGGTATTCCGCGAAGCGGCCGCCTCCGAGACGGCACGGCTTACCCGCTACGGCCACGCATTCACGTTCGCGTTCATGGACATCGATAATTTCAAGGAAGTCAACGATCGTTTCGGCCATAACCGCGGCGACGATGTGCTCCGCGATGTGGCGCGTATCATGCGTCACGAACTTCGCGTCAACGATATCGCCGCGCGTGCCGGGGGCGATGAGTTCTGCATACTCTTCCCGGAGACGGGCACCGATGTGGCGCTCGCCACGCTCAAAAAGCTTTCAAAGTCGATCATGCGCGTCATACGCGGCAAGCGGTTCCCGGTAACGCTGTCGATCGGCGCGGTGACGTTCGAAAAACCGCCGGCTTCTGTTGACGAAATGCTTCGCCTCGGTGACGGCCTCATGTACACGGTAAAATACGCCGGGAAGAACGACATCGCCTGCCGGACGGTGAAATAGATCGAGGAATGCGCGAGCTGCAATGCACAAGAATGCGCAAGCATGCACAAGTGCTATCGGAGAGAGGGGGACTCGAACCCCCAAGCGATTGCTCGCGCCGGTTTTCGAAACCGGTGCCTTACCAATTAGGCAATCTCTCCCTGCGGCTGTGCCGCATTTGGAACGAGGGGCATTATACCGAATAACCGTGTTTTCGCAAGGCGCTATGTCATTCCGTGTGCGACTTTCCTTTGTGGTAAAATTAACCGCCCGTTCGCTTCACTCACTCAATGAACACGGATGAACGCAGATAAGAAGGGGATTCGGTATTGTTTTTCCGATACTATCTGTGTTTATCCTGGCATTCCCATCATGCGCGATGGAAATTACGGTACGCTGACGGCGTCGTCTTTTTGTGCGCACTGAAACAGCGGGAAAAATAGTACACTGATGAGAAACCGCAGGCCGCGGCGATATCACCGATGGACGTCTTCGTCGATTCGAGCATTTCAGAGGCGTGCGCGAGGCGTGTCGCCGTTATGTATGCCGTGGGTGAAAAACCGGTGGCATTCCTGAACACCGTGTGGAATCTGCTCGGAGAAAGACCGGCGAGCGCTGCAAGGTCCCTGCGTCCGATGTTCTCGTTCCAGTGCATGTCGATATGATCAAGCGCATGGGATATCCTCGAATCGTCACGGGATAACGCATCGTCAAGCGGGTGGACGGCGTGCGGACTTATTATTTCGAGCAGGGAGAAACCAAGCTGCTGCTCGCGGGCCGCGAACGCAAGCCCTTTCTGTTTTGCGTTCCCGATGAGCCCCCTGATGAGGGGGAGCACCTTCTCCGCGGTATCCTTCGGCAGCACCGTCGGGAATCGACATTGCGCGATGACATCCTCTCCGCGCCACCGCCACGAGAGAAGCGCGTATATCGTCGTCATTGGGCCATCGCTCGTTTTTCGGACGCTGTGCGAAACACCCGGTTTAAGCAGAAGCATTTCGTCTGAACGAACATGAAGCGTGCCCTTTTCAAGCGATACCGTCCATTCCCCGCCCATCGGTATCTCGATATGCGCCCAGGGGTATTTCTGCCACGGCCAGGGTGCAAGCGACGAACGCGGTTCCTCCTTTCCCCCGCGGAAGTAGAAGCTCATGGGTGAATTCATCCGGAACTCCAAACGCAGTAATATTGTGCAAATATATAGTATATCCGTGCATTGAATATATCAACCGATATCCGTATTTTTATGCTGTATGATAAGATATCCTGACGGCATACTGATAGATTGTGCAAAAGGAGCATTTGTATGGGAACAACGACAGCTAAAACGCTCATCGACCGCGGGGGCGGGTTGCTCTATGATTCCGTGCTCAATGTCACCTGGCTCGCGGATGCCAATCATGCAAAGACCTCCGGTGCGTCATCGAGCGGGCAGATGTCCTGGGCGGATGCGGCAGCATGGGTAAAAAACCTTGTCTATCATGATACGGTGCGGGGCATCGATATAGCCGGCTGGCGTCTGCCGCGGGTAAGACCCATCGGTGCCGATTTCAACCATCAATTCAGGATGGACGGTACCAGTGATGAGGGATACAACATCAGAAGCCCCCATGCGGAATTTTCCTATATGTACTATTGCAATCTCGGTTTGACCGGATGGTGGACGGTCGACGGCAAACGCCCGCGACGTTTCGGCGTGCTCGGCAGCTGGACGGCGATGTGGAGCGGGGAAGCCGATATCGGTCCGGTGAAGAACCTTCAGTCCTACGGCTACTGGTGCGGCGATCCGTCACTGCACTACCCCTCGCCTGCGGTGTGGGTGTTCACCACATCGGAGGGCAATCAGCGCGACGGCATGCCGCGGCCCAACAGCCGCTATGTATGGCCGGTACATGACGGCGATGTAAGCGCGATGAAGTCCTGAAATACACCGAGGAGCATGACAATGAAAACGGCAATAAAAAAAGGTACGCTTCACGACATGGGCGGCGGACTTCTCTACGATGAGGTACAGGACCTTACCTGGCTCGCGGACGCGAATTATGTTCAGACAAGCGGGTATAAGTCCAACGGCAAGTTAAGCTGGCGCGATGCGAATACCTGGGCGAAGCAGCTTATCTATCATGACCAAGTGCGCATGAAAGATATCAGCGGCTGGCGGCTTCCGCGTGTGGAGCCGGTGGCGGGAAAGGGATTCAACGGACGCTTCAGCTTTGACGGATCTACCGATGAGGGGTACAACAACATCAGTCCCCGCTCGGAACTGGCATATATGTTCCATGTGAACCTCGGACTGAAGGGATATTACTCTGCGGAAGGCAATGATCAATCGACGATATGCGGACCATCCTGCAACGGCAAGCGCGGCTATGTCGTGAACGTCGGCCCCGTGAAGAACCTCATGTCATACATTTATTGGTCGGGGACGGCGGTAGAACCGTACATCGACCGCAATGCATGGATGTTCGATGCGCAGTTCGGTTTTCAGAACTTCTACAATCAGAACGATATGCTCTGTCCCTGGGCAGTACACGACGGCAATGTGTCCGGTGTCACGCCCGATGCGTCGACGGCGGTACGCATCCCGACCGATGGCGGGCTGCCGGTCATCACCATTGTTGCGCCCCCCGAATCCCGACAGGAGCTCGATACGTTCACTGAGATAATGAAAGACAGACGCTGCGAATTCCCGTTCAATAATTCCATCGGCCCCGACGACTACTGGCGCATGTGGGAGGCGATGGAGCATTTCGTGGCATCACCCGACCTTATCGCTTTCTGGACATTCGGCGAGAATAAAGGGGCGCGGCGTTCCATCATTGCAGGCAAGCCGTTCCCGCTTGAGGAGCGCGGCGGAAAGGCGGTGCGTATGCAAAGCGGCCCGTTCTCCGGGTTCTCCGCAGCGTTCGACGGCACCGTATCGCTCTCGCTTGCGCCGGAGAAAGCCGATGAGCTTGCCGCATTCGCACAGAAGGATTCTGCGACGATATTCACCGTGGTGCGATTTGATGGGACGTACACAGATGGTATACTCGCCGGTATGCGCAATGAGAACGACGGCGATGGGTCATGGGGCATGCGCCTTGACGCACCGGCGGATACCCCCATCGGCGAGTGGCTGACGCTCGCGGCGATATGCTCCGGCGGGGCTATCCGCTGTTTCGTGAACGGGAAGGAGACGTCGGCAAAGAGAACACCGCTTTCGGGGAACATATTCAGAGATTCGTTCGTCGTAGGAAAAGGCGCTCCCGAAAATAATTTCAAAGGCAACCTCGGCGGCATTGCAGTGTTTGCGCGTGATCTCAACGCCGCTGAGATAATGGAACTCCACAACGCCGCGAACATACAAATACTGAAATAGGACATCGCATGACGAACACAAAAGCGATTCACATCCCGGCGCATGAAGTGCCGATAGCGCATGACTGCGATCTATGCATCATCGGCGGTAGCGTTACCGGCGTTTTTGCCGCGGTGCGCGCCGCGCGTCTGGGCGCACGCGTTGCTGTCGTTGAACAGCACACCATGCTCGGCGGCATGGCGACCTGTGCGCAGGTGAACGCCTGGCATTCCGTGTACGATGTTCATAAGAACGAAAAGATCATCGGCGGATTGCTTGACGAGGTCATCGCGCGACTTCGCAAGCGCAATGCGATACGCGATATAACCCCGATACATCGCGATCAGTATAATTTCAACTCCGCTGAAATGGCGGTGGAACTTGATGCGCTGCTCATTGAACATTCGGTGCGTGTATTCCTGTCGGCGAAATTCTCCATGCCTGTCATGGACGGCAAGCGCATAACGGCCGTCATCATCGAGGATAAGGGCGGTCGGCGGGCGATCAAGGCGCGCATGTTCATTGATGCATCGGGCGACGGTGACCTCCTCCGTCGTGCGGGCTTTCAGGCGGTAAAGCACGATGTGCTGCAGCCGGTGTCGTATCAATCCCTCGCCTACGGGATAGAGGAAGTGCGAAAACAGAATCCCGGCATCGATCTATGGAAAGAAGTGCGCCCGCTCGTGGAGGAATTCAAATTCCCGGGAAGCAATCCCTGGTTCGGCGTCGTGCCGCAGACATCGGAGATACAGAACATATTCGGACCGCGCTTGAACGGCATCGATGCGAGCGATCCCGACGAGCTTACGAAAGCGCTCATGGAAGGCCGCCGCATCTCACGCGCTTTTCTTGATATGATACGAAAGCGTTTCGGGGAGAGCGCCGCAAAGGTAGTGCTTGTTGCCACCGCGCAGGCCCTCGGCGTCCGCGAGACATGGCATGCAGTATGCCGACATCGCATGACACAGGATGAGCTTCTCTACGGGAAGCGCTTTGATGATGCCATCGGCAATGGAACGTATCCGGTTGATATTCATCACCCCGGCGGGACAAGTCTTCTCTATCTTGACGGCCGCGAGGAAGTGGTACTCCCGATGGGCGGCGTTACGTGGAAGCGCTGGCGGGACGAGAGCGAAGCAACACCAGCCTATTTCCAGATACCGCTTGGATGCCTTGTGCCGGAGGGTGCCGAGAATATTCTTGTTGCAGGACGGCTTATGGATGCCGACCGCGGCGCGTACGGAGCGCTTCGTGTGCAGGTGAACTGCAATCAGACCGGCGAGGCGGCGGGTGTGGCCGCGTGGCAGGCGTTGGACAGCGATGTATCGGTAACGGGGATAGATGCGGGTAAAGTGCGGTCGCTTCTTGCAAAAGGCGGATCGATAATTTTTTAACAGAATAGTGTATACTGATGAAAAACCAGGAGGAGACGCTCATGTTGTCACACGCCATACGATTCCTGCGGGAACGCTTCGGGTTCATCATCATTGCCCTGGCATTCTGCGTTTCCGCTTTCATCGTGTATATCAATCAGAACGATGATGAGGACAGATACTATACGGTGCGTCCGGGCGATTCGCTGGTAGAGATAGCATCGAACCACCAAACGACGGTCGACGCGCTCTGTAATGAGAACTACCCCGATATTACCGAGAAGGATGCCCCGACACCGGGTATGAAAATTCGTTTGCCTCGCTCAGCGAAGTCGCGCACCATAACCGTACGCATCGCGCATTGGCAGCTTGAGCCGGGCTTTCGCGACGGCATCGACCTTATCGCAAAGGAATATCGAAAGCTCCATCCGAACGTTCGGATAATACAGATCGGAGTTCCCTACAATACTTACGGCCAGTGGTTCAGCACGCAGATGGTCGGCGGTGCGCCGCCCGATCTCATACAGATAGGCTATGTGCCGTACAATCTCCTTATCAGCTATTTCATGCGCTATTTCACGCCGCTGACCGAATATATCAATGCACCGAACCCGTACAATGCGGGCAACGAATTCAGGGATCTGTCCCTGCGCGACACCACCAAGGACGGGCTTCGCGCCTGCTACTATCCCGATCTTCAGGAGTACATGACGGTCGGCATTACGATGCATCTGACGCGCATGGTGTACAACAAAACACTGTTGAAGAAATTCACCGGCTCGGATGTTCCGCCGAAGACATTCGGAGAATTCATCGCCGCCTGCGAAATGATAAAAACGAATACATGCGTGCCGATAGCGAATTCGAGCTTTCACATGGCGCATATACTCGAGAATAATTTCTTTCAGCCGATCACGAGCAAGGCGCGCGAGGTCATCGATTTCAATCACGACTGCGGCATCAGCGCCGTTGAGCAGTACATCGGCATGAAGAGCGAGCTTATCACGCTCGATCATCCGTCATACCGCGCAAAATTCGCCATGGTCGCCGCCGTCGGGAGCAACTGTTCGCCGGGTTACACCGGCCTCAATCGCGATGATGCGGTGCTTCTGTTCATCCAGAAGCGCGCGGTGTTCATACCCTCATGGACGGGCGATGTGAACATTCTCGTCGAACAGGGCCGCGATAACGGATTTGAGATAGGCGTCTTCGATTTCCCGTTCCCGGGACAGAACGATATCGCCGCGAACGTTTTCGAGGGCCCCGGCTACGAGAATGCAGTGAGCGGGACGTGGTTCGGCTGCGATACGCCGGACAGCGATCCTGACCGCAAGCGCGCGGCCATCGATTTTCTCCTCTTCCTCCTTGAAAAGAACAACAATATAAAACTCAACAGAATGACCGGCTGGATACCATGCATAAAAGGCGCGCCGGGGGAAGGCATACTTGCGTCCATAACACCGCATGTCGATGGCGTGACGCCGGGCATGAACCTCAATATCGGCGGGGAATCGATAATCAAATGGAGCCAGCTCTATGCGCTTCTGCAGATAGGCGAGCTGTCGTTCGAAAAGCTCCGCGATGAATTCACCCCGTACTATCTTGCCCGGGGATACAAGGATTATCTTTCGGTCACCAAGGATTTTCGGCGGAGCATCTTCAATGACGAGAAGATATCCGGCGCACAGCGTATAAAAATGCTCACGGGTATGCATGCCGGCCGCAATGAGCTCGCAGCGAAATATCGCTATACGCTGCTTCGGGCGGTAACGCGAGAGGTCGATACGAGCTATGAGCGCATGCTTGTGGCGAATGTAGAGAAAGGCGGCACCATAAGGAAGGCGTATGAATACAACGGGCGATAGCACACGCACGCTCCACACATCTCACCTCATCGCTGTATCCTTCGTTTGCTTCAGCATGTTCGCCGCATCGGTCTCTGAGCGGGGAAATGACATCGTTCTCGAGAACGGATCGATAGCCGTGGCAATCGATAAGACACGCGGTGCCGTAACATCGATACGCGGAGCAGCTGAACTTTCCCCCGGCCCAGGTTCTCTTTTCACGCTCACCTTCCTCGACGGCGCTAAAACGCTCACGCTTGAAAGTGCGCAAGCGTCGTGCGCCGCAGCGATGGTAAAAAGCGATCCATCCGTCCGTTTGACCTTTGAATTTTCCGAACCGCAGATCAAAGTGATCTGTACTGCCGGTGTATCGCAGAAGGATACGCTTGTGCGCTGGCATATATCGGCTGCCTTTCCTGAGCCGTACATCCTTACCGAGGTGCGCTATCCTGTCATCGCGCTCGCATCGCCGATGGGTTCATCCCTCGATGACGACAGGTTCATCGCCGCTTCCCCGAAAGGCGGCGTTCGCATGACCGCATCGCTCCCGACGAACGGCCGATGGGAATTCCAGCAGCCGGGAACGCTTGCGGCACAGTTCGGATATTGCTACGACGATGCGGGCGGCATCTACATCGCCGCATACGACGGCGCGGGATATCCGAAGCAGCTTGAGCTCCGTCGTCCCGATCATGCCGAACTTTCATTCAAGCACCTGTGTCATGCACAACACGAGTATTCGCTGCCCTACGATGTCGTAACTTCGGCCATCGCTTCATCCGATTGGCGTGCGGCGGCCGATGTGTACAAGGAATGGGCGCTTTCGCAGCCGTGGTGCGCGACTACGTACGCAAAGCGGACGGATATTCCCGCATGGATGAAAGCGGGTGCTGCGAGCGTGCAATTCGACTGTACCATGGGCGGTCCGAGCAATCGCCCCTGGCTCGCAACGCCTGAGCGTATCGAACAGTGGGTGATGAATTACTGGAAACGCAATTTCCCGGCGGATGTTCCGCTCATCGTCGGCATTTGGGGATGGGAAAAGGTCGCCCCGTGGGTGGGCGGCGGCGATTATTTCCCCGTGTTCCCGTCGAATGATCGATTCGCCCTGCTCGTCTCGAATCTCCGCGCGAATGGCTGTCATGTCGAGATGCGACCGTCGGGGTATAACTGGTCGCTCACGTACCAGAAGCTGCCGGACGGCATGTTCTATTACGACGGCCGGGAGTATTTCAATGCTCACATCAGGCCGCATGCCATTCATGAACTCAACGGCGATCTTCGCGTGCGTACCCCGTCATGGCTCAAGGGCGGCGACGTGGCATCCGTATGCCCCGGAGAAGCATGGACACAGCACTGGTGGAACAACGACGTATGCGCACCGCTTGCGCGGCTTGGCGTGGAAATAATCGAGGTCGATCAGAACGTCGGCGGACGGTTCGCGTTCTGCTATGCGAACGGTCATGCGCACCCATCCGGTCCCGGGAAATGGATGACCGATGTATTCTCAAAACAGCTTCGCTCCATGCAGTCCACGATACGGACGATAGAACCCGGCGTTGTCGTCGGTTTTGAAGAGCCCAATGAGCTTTTCAACGGCATTGCCGGTATTCAGGATTATCGCGACTGCGAATTCCCCAATGAGTGGGCATCGGTGTTCAATTATCTCTATCACGAATACCTCCCGACATTCCAGGCAAGCGCAGGGAATAATATCGTATGGATGGCGCACGGGTTCGCCGACGGGCAGATGCCGCGCATCGGGCCTTCATCAAGATCGCTCACCGGCGACACGCCGACGAATCATACGCTTCTCTCACGATGGGTGGAATTGTATCACGGCGAAGGAAGACCGTATCTTCTTTTCGGGCGCATGCTCCGTAAACCACCGATGAGCTGTGCACAGATAACCGCTGCGAAACGTACCGTGCCGGCACTCATGCACAATGCCTTTCGCTCGCCGGACGGAAGCGAAGCGGTCATCATCGTGAACGCGAGCGAGGAAAAACAGAGCGGCGTACTCACGTGGAAAGGGAAAGAAAGGCGTATCGAACTTGAGCGGGGCGGCGCGGAACTTATCCGGTGAGGATGTCACTGAAAAAAGTGATGATATAATGCAGGGAGATATCATGAAGACAAAAACCGGCTCTATTCTCGTGTTCACTGCATCGTTGTTCTGTACGATATCGCTCCTGTTCGCGCAGGAAAAAGGGGCATCTTCAGGTATCCGCACACCGATACCGATAAAAACGGGGAATCTGTCTGTCGATCTCCTGAAAGCGGCCGCAAGTAATATGCCGCCGCCGGCGACACGCGATTACAAGCAATTCATCGACGAATGCGTGAGCGTGGGCATCAGCAGCGTTGAGGATTATATCACCTGGCTTCCCCTTGAACCGGAACGAGACTCCCTGCAATGGGAATTCTACGACCGCAATGCCCGCGAGCTTCAGGCACGCGGACTTGGATACACCGTGTACCCGTGGCTTCATTTTGTTCCGCCGTGGGTGCTCACGAGCGAGTACTGGTATCCGCTTCTGTGCATGGAGCACGGTGAAAGTACGTTCGCCCCGTCGATATGGGCGCCGTCGACGATAACGCTCTTTGACCGGTTCTATAAAAAGCTTGCGGAGCATTTCGGAAAGCGCATCTCGGCGATATACGTATCGATGGTCTGCGATTACGGCGAGGTCGGCTATCCGATAGGTCTTGCAGACTGGGTCGTCCCGGCAAAACACAAACACGGCGGCTACTGGTGCGGCGATGCACATGCGCGGGAGAGCTTTGCTGCATTCGCGCTTGAACGCTACCGCTCTCTTCCCGCGGTGAATGCCGCATGGGGAACAGAATTCACCGATAAAAAAAAGATCGATCATCCGTTATGGCTTTCCACTGAGGGACCGAAGGCCGACTATCTCGCATCGCTCTCCGTCCCCGAGCGCACACAGGCGCGTACACGCTGGCTCGATTTCTGTTCGTGGTATCTCGGCTCCATGGTCGATTTCGCCGGAAAGGCCACAGCCGTATCACGCACCTATTTCCCCGGAATACCGCATGAGATAAAGGTAGGCTTCGGGAATGAACGCGTGATGTACGGCGCCGATTACACCGGATGTGTCGCACGGTCGAAGACGGCGGGGTTCACGGTACGTTCCACCCATGGAAAACTGCCGCTCTATTTCTACCGGCGATTCTCCACCGCGGCAAAATTCTACGGCACATCGCTTGTGACCGAGCCGCCGTCGGATGTATCGCGCAATGAGGAGATAGAGCGCATCTACAAGGATGCGATCTCCGGCACAAAGGAATTCTTCGACTACAAGGGGAATCTGCTGCGTGCGAAGGATATTTTCGCGCGATACGGTCGGTACATGGAAGGGGAATATTCCTTTACGGACATCGCATTCTTTTTCCCAACTACCGATCACCGGCTTCGCGCGGGGCAGCAGATGCCGGTGCACTTGAAAGCCGCCTGCGATGCGGCCGTCGATCTTTTTGATCACGAGATAGCGGATGAACGTCTTGTAGAGGACGGCGTACTCGCAGCAATGCGTACGCTCATTATCCCTGAGGGAACGGTTTTCGATCCGCATGCCATTGACCGTATCGTCCAATGGGTGAAAGCGGGCGGTGTTCTCATAGCCGCCGACCGTGCTGTCCTGGAAATGGTCGACGGTACGCGCACTCCGGATACGACGCTTTTTCCCCAGCGTGCATCGCTTCCGGCAAGCACCGATATCTGGCCCATTACGGACATCGGTGCGGCCATGGTCGATATCGGAGCGGAACATGATACGCTATGGATATCCGGCGATTGGCACGGACGCGAAAGCGGGCATTGGGAATGGGGCGGAAAACCGGATGCGATAAAGAAGCGATGGACGGGTTCGAACGCACACGTCAAGGTGTTCGTCGATCCAACCCGTGAGAACACTATCGCCATCTCCATCGCGCGGCACCCCGGCAAGCTCTCTTCGCGATGCGAGATATTCATCAACGGTGCTTCCGCTGGCAGCGTATCGAATGAACGGCGATCGATGTTCCGTGCGGCGATCGGGAGCGCAGCCCCGGGAAAAACGACCGCCGATATTGAGATACGGGCTGAAACGTGGGACCCGCGGGAACTCGATGCAGGGTCCAGGGATACCCGAATACTCGGCGTTGCGGTTGATTGGGTGAAATGCTATCCATCGACTCAGGATGAACCGGCAGAGGCCCCACCCCCGTCGATGAAGCGGAAATTCAATGCCGCGCGATCGGCCGCATGCATCGTAGCGATCGGGAAGGGGGCATCGGTGCTGCTCCCGGTCGACGACATAGACCACAAGCAGTTCATCCATGCGGTCAGCGCTGTCGTTCACGGGAAGATAGCACTGCCGATGCGCTATGCCGGTGTGCCCGTAGCGGACGGCATCGATGACGGCGTATGGTGTGCGCTCCTTGCAAAGCGCATCCTTATCTGCAACACCAACAATACCGCCGTGGAAAAACGTTTCCACATAGCGCCCGAAGCGCTGGCACGCGCTGGCGCACAGAAGCCGGAAAAAGCGATGGATATCGATGTCTCAATGCAGCCGCATTCCCTGGCAGCCATTGAACTGCCGGAATGCCGCGTTGTATATCCGTAGCGCTGTTACTATTTTCCCCATTGCGCGTTATACTTGCCGAGAAATGTCATCGAGAGGTATCCCATGCGTCGGTCATTCATTGTTGTTATCGCAGCCTTCGCCGTTATAGCCGCTGTCCCCGATACAGCAAAAAAAGGGGACCCCATGAAGGAAACAGCGCTCTTTAAGGTCGATATCGAGAAGAAAAAGATCATCGATGCCGTGAAGGTGGATGTACTCGGATTGAAATTCATATCGGTGACGAGCGATCAGCCGCTTTATTGGCCTAATGAGGAAGTATTCCTCAAAGTGCTCATGCCGCTCGCAGCGGGCAAAGAGATCGATGTCACGCTCCAGAAAAAGGATGCATCGCCCCGGAAGATAGGGACATTCACGCTCAATGCCGGCGGCGTGTTCGTGAGTTCCATCATGAGCGGAAAGGTAAAACGTATCGAGGGCGGTGAATACACGGTAAAGGTGCGATCATCCGACGGAAAGCTCGAATCGTATACGTCATTCTCCGTCGCAGACGGCGCGCTCGGCGCCTTGTCGTTCGCGCA
>JBBTBY010000066.1:0-101234 GCA_038043445.1 Spirochaetota bacterium | reverse complement strand
CGCGCATGATTTCAAACAGGTCACGAGCGTGAAAGACCTGGATAAAGAGAAAGGGGCCTGGTTCTTCGGTAATGAAGGCGGCGTGGGGAGCCGCTGGGGGAACGGGCTTAATGTGAAGAACGAATTGCGTACGCTCAATCAGCCGTATTCGGGAAAAGTGAAGATCAAATCACGATGTTTCCTTTCCGGCTGTAACGGCGTTGAAGCCGGAGCAGAGCAGACAAAGGAGATACGGGACGGTAAGCTTGAGGTTACGCTCGATGTGGGCGGCCACAGCGGACCGTTCGGCATCGAAGTGATATGCGATAAGGGGAGCGTGTCGTATCTTTTCGGCCGCTCGGGACACGTCGAACGACAGACGATACCGCTCACCGGCGGCATGCGGAAGATGTTCGAAGCTACGCTTGCGCCCTACGAGAAGACGACGCCGGTGTTCGGACGCGATATGTTCATCGCAAAAAAAGGCGACGATAAGAACGCGGTATTCGAGATAGAATCCCCGGCACCTGCGCCCGGGAAACAATTATCCGTGAAGCTTCTCAAGGACATGAGCGGCGTACGTGCATTCGCGTATACCGCACAAGCTGACGGATCATTCGCTGGCCGGGAGATAACGGTGACCGCTCTGAAAAGCGGGAATGAAGTGATGATACCCGTCGCAGCACCGTACACGTTCGTAGCGATAGCGGGTTTTGCTGATGGGAAATATAAAGAAGCGTGGGCGATAGTATTCCCCGAATCGCATCTGGAAGCGGCACTGTCATCGTCTGAGAGCGGAAAGCCGCTTAAGGAATTCCAGGTGTCCGTGCTTACGACGGACCGCTTGACGAAAAAAGGGCTCGCAGGCTACGGGATATTGGAAGTATTCGATAATCGCGTGCAGTCAAAAAGCGCGAAAGAACCGCTCGCGTCCGCCGTGGGCGATAGCGCTCGTGCACTCGGCGATCATCTCACAAGCTGGGTCGATCATAGCGGTCTGGTCGCGGAAGAGGCCGAAAAGGAATATACAAAAACCGCTGCACCGCAGAGTATTGCGGGCGCTATGAAGGATGAGGATGCCCCCTCGCCGAAAAAGATGGCGCAGCGCTCGCGTGCCGCCATTTCCAAACCGGCACCTTCGCCGATGGGGAAAAGCGCAGAGACAACGGCAGTCGAAATTCCGGATGACCAGGAAGCGATACGTGAAGGCGAGAAGAAAGTCGTCTATTGCGCGATAGTGAAGACCGGCACCGACGGCAAGGCTGTTATATCAGTAACGCTCCCGCCGCAGACGGGACGCTGTTCGATGCGCTTCACCGCTGTCGATAGATTCGATTATGCGGAAGCGGTGCGCGATATCGATGTTGCCAAGGACAATTATCTCGAGGTGAGCATGCCCGAACTTGTCATGCCGGGTTCGCGCATCTACGCGCGTATCGCGGCGTTCGCCATGGTCGACGGCGCGAAGATAATGATATCCGGCGAGGGCATCGATAAGGAACGTGCCATCGCGCTTGGCACAGGCGCGTATGAGGGAACGTTCGAACTGACCGGCGATCGCTATGGAAAGATACTCTTTACGCTTGTTGACAAGAGCGGCAAAGCCCTCGATAAACGCGAGAAGACCATACGCAATGTCAGCACTATGACGATGACGTATTCCGACGTGTTCATCTCGGACGGCAAGCCGCTTTCCGTCGACGGCGATGCGATAACGGTGTACGCGAATTCGTCGCTCATGCTCAACAATATCGCGATGAACATCACGACAACGATGTATTCATGGTTCGGTCACGCGGAAGCGCTCTCGGCATCGGCGGCAGTACGCGCGGTGCTCATCAAGGCAATCGATGAAGGTCTCATAGAATCAGGGGGCATGCGCGATACTCTTAAGAGCGATCTCGCGAAAACCGTCAAAGACCTTTCTGAAACGTTCTACGACGAGAGCGCTCATCTTGTCAGACCGTATCCGGGACTTGCCGCACAGGAGCTCTGGAGCGTGTGGGCGGCGAACAATCTCTCGACCATGCTCGTCTATCTCGACGGCAGCCGCGCGGGCGAATTCAAGGATACGATTTCGCACGCGAAGTCGATGACCGAAGCGATATACGCCGAACTCAAAAAACGCGGCGTAAAGACCGAGGAGAACGGCTATGATGCGGCAAAGCATCAGGAAACGATACCTATCGAGGTGAACGGTGTTGTCGTATACCGTGCGGTGACCGACCCTGCGGCGGCGGAATGGTTCGTGAAAAAGGCGATGCCCAAGCTCTCGATCGATACGGCGAAGAACGAGCGTGATATGAGCGTGAACTTCGTAAAGCTCTATGATACCTACCGTTTCCTGCGCTCCTTCGAACGTACCGGCATGGCACACTATCTCCTGCTCAACGCGAAAGCGCTCTATCTCGCAGGCGATCCGAATTTCGGGAAATTGTTCAGTGCCGTGGCGAAAAACATCGTTCTCACCGGCGAGCCGGGTCTGATTCAGGGTCCGGCGCTTCTCGGCGGCGTGTACTCATCCCCCGGATCGGTGGTGAAATTCCTCGACCTTCTCATGACGATGTCACATGACAAGCAAATCACAAAAGCCCCGTCGATAACCGTCACAAAGAACGGCAAGGCAGAGACGATCACGATATCGCGCGGTTACGTCACGCGTGAAGGTGTTTCATCGGTAACATCGCCGGCGTTCACTGCGGTACGCGTGGATAAAAAGAAAGAGGTGAATATCCTTTCGTACACGCAGAACAAACAATATTTCCATGCGTCTGTATCCGATACATCGCTTGCTGTCGGGGACGAAGCAACGCTCACGGTGGAACTCAATAAGGACCGCGACCCGGCGGAATATTATGCCGTCATCGCCGTACCGACGACGCTATCCGTACGCCAGACCGAGGACCTTCTTTCGGATTACAAAGGGCAGCTCCTCTACGGACAGCGCGCTACCGGCGGCCAGAAGATAATGCTCATTACCGTGCCGTTCCGCGGCTCGCGGACGCTCACGCTTTCTGTCGAAGCGGCCCTCGCCGGCGAGAGCGAGGGATATGTTTTCGTACGGCACATGAGCGCTCCGGAAATGTGCTCGACGATAAAACTCCCGCGGGTGAAGGTGAAGTAACAAGGAAGCGGGTCTTATTCCGGCTCCATGTGTATCGTCACATCGGCGCCGCTGAACGCCTTTCGTATATCGCTTTTGAGTATATCGGTTGTGTCATGCGCATCGCCTATCGATATGCCGCCGGGGAACAAGAGGTGCATGTCGATGAAGACATGGCTTCCGGAACGCCGCGTGCGGAGCTTGTGATACGTGAGCTTATAGTTCGCGATGATGCCCTCAAGCTCGCCCATTTCCGCCGCCGATAACCCCACATCGATGAGCGGCTGCACCGCCTTCAAGAGAAGCAGGAACGCTTCGCGAAGTATGAATATCGCCACCGCGATGGCGACGATGGAGTCGATGACGGCAAGCCCGCTTAAGCGTATGATGAGAAGCCCAACGGCGACGCCAGCTGACGTATACACATCCGCCTTCAGATGGAGTGCATCGGCCTCGAGCGCGACGGAATTGGTCTCGCGTGCAACGCGGTAGAGCATTCGCGACACGAGAATGTTCACGACCGAAGATATCGCCATCACGGCTATGCCGATATCAATGGAATGTATCGCCGTGCGGTGAAAAAGCCGCATGATCGCTTCGTAGATGATCCATCCCGATGCGACGAAGATAAGGAGCGCCTCAATGACGCCGGATATGTTCTCGAATTTCCCGTGACCGTACTGATGTTTATTGTCGGGAGGGTTGTCGGAAACACGTACCGAAAAGAAAGCGATGAGCGCGGCGAGAAGGTCCATGCCGGAATGTATCGCTTCGGACACGATACTGACCGAACCGCTCAGGACGCCTGCGACGCATTTGATGACAATGAGTACACTGTTGGATAGTACGGAGATACGTGCAGCGCGGGCTTTCCTGTTCATGCGGTGCTCCTGTGGGCGTCCGGGATTATTGTATATCCGGATCGCGAACGGTGTTCGTCGTATGTCGCGGAAGTCCCACAACGATCATTATCGCTGCTGCTTTACGTGAAAGCCCGGTTCGGAAAAACCTGATCCTCCAATACCACTTCACTGTACAGTATTCCGCGACTTTTGTCAATATCCCGGGCATATTCCATGCCATCGCCCCGGGGCACGGATGGGATTTGACTTTACTGACATTCATGCATATATTTAGTAAAACGTTTTACCAAAATATGAAAAGAACAGGCATAAAAGAGATAGCGAAACGGGCGCGGGTATCCCTCGCATCGGTGAGCAGATTCCTCAATAACGGCGATAATTTCTCGATACGGGAATCGACCAAGCGGCGCATACGCAAGGCGGTATCCGAGCTTAATTACATTCCCGACCACGCTGCTCGGTCGCTTAAAAGCGGCAAACGTGAAACAATAGGCGTTATACTCAGCCATATCGATGCGCATATGACGGGCCTTCTCGCCGAGGTAGAGATATGTCTTTCCCGAAAGAAGCATATGCTCCTGCTTGCATCATCGGAGCATAATGTCGTTCATGAATGCGCGCTCATCAATGCGATGCGGCGGCGTACCGACGCGCTCCTTATCGTCTCGCAATATGACGGGAGTACATCGATGGATACGTACCGCGCGGCGCTTGCGAACATACCGGCGGTGTTCATCGACTCCGATCCCGCGTTCCCCGATGCCGTATCCGTTACCGGTGACAATAAAGGCGATGCGGTAAAAGCGGTGAAGCATTTTGCCGACCGGGGAGTGCGTGAGTTCATCTACCAAGGGGCCGGGCGTTCATTGCCGGTGCTGAAAAGCCGCTACGAGGGATTCTGTGAAGCGCTCCCGCACGGTGCAGCACAGGAGAAGTACGAGGACATCGATAATGCCGATACGCAGCGATTCATCGCCCGAATAAAAGCAGCGAAGACACCGCCGCTCATGTTCTTTGCATCGCTCCTTCATTGTGAACCGTATCTTTCCGCCTGCAGCGAACATGGTATTGTCGTGGGACGCGATGTGTTCATCACCGGCTTCGATGAACCGATCATAGCGAACCCGACAGAGACGATACGAAAGATCGCGGCATCGCTTGCATCACCCATTCCGTTCATACTGCAGGACAGACGGACGATAGCAGAGAAATCCGTCGATGCGGCACTGAGCGGTGCGCATGTTTCGGAGAGAGTCCCCGGCATTTTCATGAATTTTTAAATATATCGGGAGGATCTATGAGCAGCACCGTATGCAAGTCCATCGTCATCGAACGTCCGCGCGAGGCGGTATTCCGTGATATCGAGCTCGCGCCAAGGCAGAGCGACAGCGTCATCGCGCGCACGACAATGAACGCGATAAGCGCCGGCACCGACATGAAGACATGGCGCGGCGAACAGCATCCGGATAAGCTCTACTATCCCTGCGTTCCCGGCTATGAGAATGTCGGCGTTATCGAAGAGGAAGGATCGTGGGCGCCGCAGTTGAAAAAAGGCGACCGCGTTATGATCAATGAAGTCCGAAAATTCGGGAATATCTGTTCGGCGTGGGGCGGCGGTACGCACATCGCGCAGAAGGATAAGACGAGCGCAGGCGGCAACGATATGATGTATAAGATACCTGACAATGTTTCCGATGTGGAAGCAGTGCTCGGTTATCTCGGCTGTGTGTCGCTTAAGGGCGTCTGGAAGACACCGATCAAAGAGAACGATACCGTGCTCGTCGTCGGCGCAGGGCTCATCGGTATATCGGCTATGCAGATAGTAAAGATACTCTATCCGAAAACGCGCGTCATCGCGCTTGAACGTCATCCCTTCCGGCTTGAGATAGCAAAGCGCTTTGCGGACGCGGTCATTCTCGCCGACGGCACCGAGGAACAGCAGCTCCGCGATGTCACGAACGGCAAGCGCGCGGACGTCATCATCGAATGCTCGGGCAATCCCGCCGTGCCCGGCACACTCCATAAATTCCTCAAGGACGGCGGCTGGTCGCGCGATAGTTCCGGCGGCCACATTCATCTCCAAGGTGATTATCCCGAAAAGCTCATCTTCGACGATTATCATCGCTGGTTCGGCAAGAACTGCACGCTATCGATGACCTGCGCCATGTATGGCGAATGCAAGCCGCAGATACTGTCGTGGATATCGGAGGGGAAACTGAAACTGAAGGGCTTGCCGGTGGAGACGTGGCCGGTGGAGAAATGCGCCGAAGCGTATGAGTATTTCGACAAGAAGAAAGGCGATGTGTTCAAGATCGTGTTTGATTGGAGGGGGGTATGATAATAGGCAACGCAGCATGGGGCTTTCGGGAAACACCGTTGGAAAAGCAATTAGCCATCACAAAGTCGATGGGATGCTCAATATTGGAGCTTCACATCGCATCGATACCGGCGGATCTGATACAAATGAACGCAACGGATACGGATATTACACGGGTGAAGTCGCTGTTCGCTGCGAACAATATACGGCTGGATTATGCATCCATCGGTAATGATTTCACAAGTGCGGATGAAAAGCAGAACTATGCCGCGCTCGATGCCGTGAAAAAAAAGATAGATATCGCGGCAAAGCTCGGCGTGAAGGGGATCCGCATCTTCGCGGGGTTTTCCGCAGCAAAAGACGTCATCGGCAAGCGATGGAACGTAATGATAGACTGCCTTAACAAAGCCGCCGAGTACGCGAATCCGAAGGGGATATTTCTTGCGATAGAAACGCATGGCGGCGTGAAAAAGACCGATGCCGGCTTCATTCACATGCCGAGTGCGTCCACCGGAAAAGAGCCCCTTGCAAGGATGATGAACGAGATTCACCCGTCGCTTGCATTCAATTACGACCCGGCGAACGTGTGGGCGGCGGAGCGTATTGCGCCGGAGAACGTGCTTTCGATCATACGGCCGCGTGTGAAGTATGTACACCTGAAGGATTATCGTGTTGTGAAAGACGATGTTGTCATGCCGGTGGGCTGCGGCGAAGGCGTACTCGACTGGAATACGCTGCTGCGGTCGCTAACCGACTACGACGGCCCGGCATTCATTGAATATGAACCGACGGAGGATGTCGAGGACGGGTGCAAGCGGTCGCTCATGTATCTTAAGCACTTTACCCGTTAACATTCCCGGCCGTTGTTCTGCTATACAACCTCAAGCATATCCCGCGCCGGGAGTTCCGGGAACGGCGCGGCAGGGATGGTCTGATACCAGAACGCTGTCGATGCGATATCGTCCTGCAAGGGCAAATATCGCCCATCCTTGCGCCAGCCGAGCGCCTGTATCGTCACGCGGAGGTCTTTCTCGAAGCGGACAGGATCCATGATATGCCAGCGATAGAGCGAGAAGCGCTGCTGCGCCTTGTATAATCCGTCCGGACGCAGTACCTGATGCAGCCCCGCATACGGCGTGGTGAATTCTCGGTACCCGCCGTTCTCTTTGCCGACATCGAAATTATACGAGCCGCAGAAATAATCCTCCGTGCCGGTGCCGCATATAGTAGGGAATTCGGTATCGCCGTCCATGAAGAATTTTATCTCGCCCTCGCCCCACCAGCCGTTATTGTTCACGCCCCAGGCCATGGAGGTGCCGATATAGTGGCCGTGTCCGCGCACGCCGTCGAGTATCGTGTACACGCTCTTGTACGGGAGCGGATTTGTCCGACGGAACTGCGCGTGAAAATAGGCGGCGTCATCGGGAACATCGGTGAGCGTGTAGTTTATCTGATAGTAAAGCACCATGCTGTTCTTGTTCGCATCAACGGCATCCTTCGGCTGTATGTTCTCGATGGTGATCCGGCAGTGCTTGCGGAACGGCATCTCCCAGTAGCAGTTGAACGCGCTCCCCGGGTTCACGCACACGGCAAGCGATGAGAGCTGGCGGAAATTCGTGCCTTTATGATTGCTCCCGTCATCGGTGCCGAACCCTGAGCAGAAAAAGTCGCCGATGGGAACCTCCACCGACGGCTGTGCCTGTCCGTCCCAGTAGATGCGCACTATCGTGAAACGCCAATTGCCCGTGGGCGTCATCCATATCTGCTGTATCGCTCCGGGTCCTTCGATGTCGGCAATGGTCACCGTCTCACCTGCCTTGATGCTGATGCAGGGCCGGACTTTCCATCCCTGACCGAGGTCACGCGACGGCCCGTGCTCTGGATGTATCGTCATCGCGCCTTTGCCTTTTTCTCCGGTGGTGTTCTCCGGGCTTATTGAACGTGTCTTCGCCTTCGAGAGAAGCGAAAGATTTCCGAGATTCATGCCGAGTCCGTTGAACATACTATGCTCCTTCTTTCGAGTTCAATACTGTTATTTCTTCTTGCGCGCTGTCGGATGCTTCTTCGCCCAAAGCGCCTTGTTCTTTTTCATTTCCGCATTGAGCAGGACTTTCCGAGATGTGATACGGTTCTCTTTGGGGATACGCCAATTGCCTCTTTCGTCGCGAAGCACCGGCAAGCGCTTTTCCACCGGCGGCGGTGTGGCCGCTTTGACCGGCTTGTCGCTGTACCAATAGGCGACACTGGACATCTCGTTCGCGAGATGATTCCCGTGGCCGTGTTCTATCGTTACCTTTATCTCTTTCTGAAAGTGCACCGGGTTCTCGATGTGATGTACATAGCTTGTCTGATAGCCGCCAAGCGGCTTGTTCCAGGGGAGGGGCTTCGTGAGCGGGAACATGTTCTTCGTATGATGTTCACAGATCGATGAGCCGTTCCTGAGAAAGGCGTTCGGCTGCATGCCCCATGCCTGATTGAGATAATCCTCGCTCCCCGTGCCGTGAAGGTCCGGCGGCCATTTGTAGCCGTCCACCCATATCATATCGTCGCCCTCACCCCACCATGTTCCCTGGAAATTCGTCACGCTGATATTGCATCCGATGTAATGCCCGCGGCCTTTCGTTTCAAGGATTATGTAGTTGTTATCCCAGGCAAGGCGTTCTTTGTTCGCGATATTCGCCTCCGGTGTATTCACCGCGATCTCATGCCCCCAGCCGCCGAACGGATTCTCGCGGCGGAACTCCGCATGGAAATACCCGATCTCCTCATGCGGCGCTCGATCGTACGTTTCATAATCGACATAGAAGTACTGGCCATGGTCCTCATCGCTTTCATTGATGATCTCGAAGACGGCTCGCCTGGCGAAGGGCATGGGCACATAGCAGTTGAGCGCACAGCCCTGATTGAACTGATTGTTATTGTTCGTCGATGCGCTGAAAAGAAGCGACTGATACGAGTTCACGATGGAATGACCGAGGCCGAAGAAGTCGCCGAGCGGACAGAGCACGCTGGGATGCGAGGCGTCATCGAAGGTAATGCTGATAAGGCATTCGCGGTAGTGCTCCCTTTGTGTCAGCCAGATATGCCGTATACAGCCGGGGCCCTTTATGTCGGCGAGAACGGCACGTTTTCCCGCGCGTATCGTCCAAGCATCGTGATTTCGCCCGTCAACGGCCCAAGACGATGATCGGCCGCTCTTTGCATTGCTTACTACTGCAAGGGAAGAAAGGATATTGGACATCATGGTGAACTCCGGAATATGTCGTTTTCAACGGTACGGCGATATAATAGTCATTGATTTCTTCATAAAAAATGTATAATATATATAAATATTTGTAGTATTATTCGGTGGCCTATGCGTTATTTCAAGCATTTCAGGGGATACCCCGACGGTGGGGAACAATGCTATGTTCGGGCGCTCGGTCTTAATGAGCGTATGCCGCCAGCGGTGATCGATAGGCCAAGGGGCAAAGGCGATTATCTCTTCATGTATTTCTATGACTCGGTCACGATACAGACGGGAAACGAGCTGGTTCGGGATGCCGGTGTTCTCATGATATGGCCGCCGGGGGAGCGGCAGCATTACGGGAATCAGCATGAGCGATGGCGCCATTCCTGGATACATGCGAGCGGCAGCGCCATCGGGGCGTTTCTCAGCGAAAGCGCTTTGCCGATGAACACAATGCTTCGATTGGAACATCCGGCCGTCCTCGAACGGTATATCACCGAGCTTTATAACGAGATAACCGCGTTTCGCACGGAAGATACCGTTATCACCGAGAATATATTCCATACTATGATACGTTCCGTTGCGCGTGAGCTCCGCGGGGCCGAAGGAGGTTTCATGCCGGAGTATATTCTGCGTGTGCGGGAACACGTAGAATCGCATTACACGCAACCCTTGTCTATCGCCGATCTCGCCGCCATTGCGAACCTCACACCGGCGCATTTCGGCACGATGTATAAGAGGCATGTAGGGCTTGCCCCCGTTGCGCACATCATAGAACTGCGCATGCTCGAAGCGTCGACATTGCTCGCGAACCGGAACATGAAAATACGCGACGTAGCCGCGGCTGTCGGCTATGAGGACATCTATCACTTCTCGAAGCTCTTCAAGAAGCGTTTCGGGAAGAGTCCGCGCGCATACCGCGGGAGCGAATGACCCATCGATTGACAAATCAACCGGCGTACATATTATGAAGGTTATGATCACCGCAGCGCTTAATGCCGTGCATTTTCAGCTTACCCGAAGCTGTAATCTCCGCTGCCGCATGTGCGGGCAATGGGGTATACACGGGTATCAGCGCGAGCATGCCGCGGAAACGGAGCTTGGGCGCACGGACTGGGAACGCATCATCGGTGAGCTCACGCCGCCCATGAACATCACGCTCTGGGGCGGGGAACCGCTCCTCGCCCCGTACTGCATCGATATCGCGCGGCTGCTCAAGCGGCGCGGTTTTTCCACGAGTATCGTCACTAACGGCGTGCTTCTCAAGAAACATGCCCCCGAGATGAAGGACCTATTCACAACACTGTTCGTCTCAGTGGACGGAAGCGCGCCGATACATGACATGGTGCGCGGAGTGGCCGGCACATTCGCGCGTGTCGACGAAGGGATACGCACGGTGCGCGAAGTGCTCCCGGGGCAGAAGCTCTGCATCAAAACGACGCTTGTGCGTGAGAACTTGAATGATCTCGCTGTGCTCGCACCGCACATCCGCGCATGGAAGGCGGATCACTGGTCGCTCGATGCGCAGATGTTCCTCTCGGGGCCGCGTAAGGAACGATATGAGGAATTCGAGCGGTCGATCGGCGTTGCGCATGCATCATCGATAAGCTGGAAGGATGAATTCTCACCGGGCTACGGCGTGCTCGTTTCGGATACCGTGCAAAAGCTCATTGCGGCGAACGGGGACCTTCCGATACAGCTTGGCGGACATGCCATGACGGTCGAGGACATCGTCGAGTGGTTCGACAGCCCCGACAAGGATATTGTCGATCATCATTGCTATGCGCCGTGGCGGCGGCTCTCGATACAGAGCAACGGGAACACATCGTTCTGTCTTGACATCACCGACGGCTCGATCGGGAACGTGCGAGAACATGCTGTCGAGGAAATATTCCGTTCGGAAAAGGCAGAGCGTTTCCGCACGGCCGTTATGAACGGAGAGAACCCCGCGTGCATACGCTGCGTGTGGAAACGGCATACGATGGCATATCGATGATCCGGACGGATCGATCAACGAAGATTGATGAAATGCTTCTCGAGATACGCCCGTCGCGCGATAGCTTCCGTTATATGCACACCTGCGGGGTACTTTGACGCATATTCGCCGTACTGCTTATACGCCTCGGTGAGATTGCGCACATCGCTCCCGCCCTTATCGTAAATGGATGCAAGGAGATACACGCTTTCCGGGCGAAGTTCATATGACTTGTGTTTCGCGAGCGCACGCTTCAATGTTTCTATCGCCTGTGCACGGTTCTTCGTATCATTGAGAACGAGCGCGGCATAGTAGAGCGCGTTCCCCGCGTACTGCCCGTCGGGGCTCATGCGTTCAAGCGTAAGGAAGGCAGACAACGCCTTCTGATTGTCCTTAAGCGCACGATAACAGAGCCCGAGAGCGAGCTGCGAGCGATCGCGTTCCGACGCCGGTATGCCCGTGATCGTCCCCACGCGGGTATAGGCCCCTATCGCTTCCTGATAATTGTTCTGTGCATACGCGATATCCCCGAGCGCTATGGCGCTTTTCGCACCGTACTCGCTCGACGGATATTTCTGCGCTATCGTCGAAAAGAGAGCACGCGCTTCGGTGTACGCCTTCGCCTTGAAGAGGTCCATCGCTATCTGGTACTGCTTGCGCTCCTCAGTATCCTTGTCCTTCTTGCCGACGGCGGCGGCGTTCGTCTTAGACTCAAGCGCTTTCTTTACCGTGATGCGGTATGTCGTACGCGCCGTGACGGAAAGATCCTCGATAAGGTCCACCGAGACCGATGCAATGCCTTCGCGTACGGCCTTGAACATGAGCTGCGAACGTGTATCGTCCCGTGTCACCTGCAGGAACGTGAGCGCGTTCGTATCGAAACCGTTGATACGTACATAGGTGTTGAAATTCGTCGTCGCTATCTGGATGATGATATCTTCATTGACGGAAGCGGATAGTTCTTTCACGCTCTCGAAACCCGGACGCTCCTCGTATATCATCTCGTCGAAGAAATCATTGGTCGCACCGTTCGTTGCTGCACCGGTACCGCCGCCAGGCGATGTACCTTCCGTATTCGTCTCTGCGAAAACAGCAGCGGCGATGCACAGGAGCGTTATGCTAAGGAAGTTCGGCATTGCCACGTCGTTTCCTCACATCCTCAAGTTCATATCGCTTATTGGTAATGGATGTCCGTCGTATGAGAGCGCTATCCGTATCGTTAAGGCGCATACCCCGCGACGGTTCCTTTATTTTTCCCGTCACCGGCTCATCGGCGAGCGTCGCCCCGCCGTCGTTGGAGAATATGCTGTCGTCGACCAGGAGCGCCTTGCGCTCGATGCGATTGTAGCGGCGTATCTTATCGGGCAGCGTGTTGTCGCGTGTCGAGAGCATCCTGCCGGCGGCGAGCATTTCATCGGTACCGCGCTCACGCGTTGCCAATGATGCATTCACGGCCGCTTCATCCTTCATTACAGGTTTTTTCCCGGGACGGTAGATGATGAAGAAGGTCAGGATGAAGATGAGCAAAGCCCCGGCGATAACGGGGATACGATAGGCGAGAATGAACGCCTTTGCCTGTTCGATGAATTCGCGGATAAGTGCGCCTATGTCCATGCGATACCCGTTGATGACACGATGGTTTCATAGTAATCGAGATGGGGAATTATGTCAACATAGTCAGTGTGCCTGATGCGCCGTCGAGCACGATCTTCTGCCCGTTCGCAATGCTGCACGCATGTTTTGTATTGTAGAACGCAGGAATGCCGTACTCCCGTGTCGTTATCGCAAGATGTGAATATGGGGAACCATTATCGATGACGAGCGCCTGTATCTGCGAAAGATACGGCATTATCGGCAGAGCCCGTTCATGCGCAACGATCAGGATGATGCTCTCTTGGTCCGGCTTCGGGTCCTTTCCTGCTATCCACGCATATCCTTCGACCCGTGCATTCATGGTCGCTTGGCAGGAGAGAACGGCAGTGGGTGATGCTTTGGTCTCGCATGTCGGAACAGCGTTCGTATCCGCCGTAGCAAGCGGGAGCGTACATCGATGCGCCCTGTATGCAGCTTTTCTTTCGTTGATCAGTTCCGGGGAAATAGCATTCCCGCTGATAAGTCCTTCGATCTCAGACGATGAGAGGTAAAAGATATCCTGCCAATCATTTATCACGCCGCATCTCGACAGCACACGACCGACCGCATGACATGCGGAGACAAAAAGGCCGTTCTTTGCGCTGTCGAAGTGAATGCCGTGGTCGTCACGCACCTGGAACGCACGGCGGCCTTGGCGTACGATGCGTGAAAGCTCCCGCAGCGGTATGTTCGGGTAATGCGAGCGTAATTTCCTGAACAGCGCCTTTTGACGGGATGCGATCTCGCGATCAGCGGAGACCGGTATCGCACGCTTTGTGCGAAGCATGTCCCGAAGCTCACTGATGACAAGATGCGGAGATATCAATGCGGTGAAAGAGAACGGTAGGCGATAGTCGCCATAGGTCTGATACATGCCGAAGCGGCGTATATATGCCTCGATCAGATGGAGGAGCCTTCTGCCGTCATGTGTCCGCGGCAAACGCGCGTAGACTATTCTGTCATATGGCATGGCATCGAATAATCGCGCCAGATCCGTGCGCTGGACAAGAGCGGCCATCTGCAGCAGCTTTCTGCGGCGGATACTCTCAAGGCTCGGGATATAGAGCAGGTCAAATCGCTCCGCTGCAGAGAACACGTCATGAAACCCCGGCAGATCATTTTCGATCGTTCGCTGGTCTGCAGGAGCCCCCTCGATATAGCACAATCCCCATACCGCTTTCCAATGTCCATATGCGCTTGCATCGATGTGCGCGATCGCCTTCGGGATGAGACCACGTATAGTGCGGCGATCGTTCTTTTTTTTCAGACGTGCAATTATCGGACGCTGCAATGATCCGATCTCCAGTAGCGCAAGATCGTGATAAGCGTTTTTTCCCTGTGCACCGAGCGACGCCACGATGTTCTCGAATGCTGCGCGGCCGGTTTTTTCAGGCAGCGGTACCGGCAATGAGTAGAGGAATCCGTTCCATGCTTCGGTGCGGCTGCTCATCGATGCATAGCCGAGTTCCTGCGCGATGCGAAATGTCCCCCGTGCCCCGGCGAGTGCCGCTTCAATTTCGAGCGGGCGTAGAGGATACAGTAATGCGTTCTGTTTCCATGGGCCATCGCTGTCCGTAAACCATGCCGGCCGCTCCGGTTGCCGCTTGAACGTCGTGACCGGGCGCGATTGAAGGATATGAAGCGTATTCCCGTCAAATGTCCATTCGATATCCTGGTGATCGCCAAGCGTCCGCTCGATCTTCAGGAAGGTGGGAACGCATGATCGCACTGTGGTGAGCGAGGTGGCATCGGTATTACTGCGCTCAATAACCTGTATACCGCTCTCGGCATCTTGTTTTTCAAGAACAGCGAGCATGCTCTCGGCGCTTCCTTCAACGATACCGGTGCATGCTCCTCTCGTGAAATTCACGACTACACGGTCGTCACGGGCTTCTTTCGTATCGCAGGTGAAAGCAACCCCGGAAAGCGTGCCCGGAATATAGACCTGAATGATGACAGGCATGGTTATGTCAGGAAGATATCCGTACCGGTCGAGAAGTGCGGAAAGCGCCCGGTCGGAAAATGCCGCCGCATAACATTGCTTTATCGCATGTACGAGGAGAGCCCGCGAAGTAATACCACCGTGCGACGAGAACAGACCGGCACCGCTGAAATCGGCACCGTCCTCCAGCGGACATGATGATCGCGCGATGAGTTCGCGGCTGACATGTGACAGCGTATCGAATATCATATCGATGCGGCGCCGGTGTTCCGGAGGATGTTCGCCGCCGATGATCTTTTCCCGTATGCGGTCAGCTTCACGGAGGATGATGTTCCGGTCCGTAGAGATGTTGTTGTGATGAAGATACTCGCGGAACATCATGCTGTCGATGCAGTAACCGGTCGGCACCGGGAACCCTGCGCGTATCAGCTTCCCGAGAGAGACCGCTTTCGTCCCCCATCGCGATATTTCATCATCGATCTCATGTAACTGTGCCGTGCATGCATCCATGACGTCTCCCCTGCAAACGGGATCTGCTCAGAGCTGACATCGACCGTACGAGAACAGGCGCGTATGCACGGTGTGCCTATCGCTGCTTACAGCAATTCCGCTATCTGCACCGCATTGAGCGCCGCGCCCTTAAGGAGCTGATCCCCGGCAACGAAGAGCGCGAGCGCGTTCGGGTTGCTTATGTCCTCGCGTATGCGGCCGACGAGGCAGTCATACTGTTCGGTAGCATCGATGGGCATCGGGAACAGATTTTTCTCGCGGTCATCGACGATCTTTAGACCGGGCGCAGCGGAGAGAAGCTTTTTCGCATCGCTCACTGACATCGGGCGTTCGAATTCAACGACAATGCTCTCGCTGTGCGCGCGGAGCACCGGCACACGTATGCAGGTGGGGCATATCCTGATGGAATCGTCATGGAATATCTTCCATGTCTCCTTCACCATCTTGTTCTCTTCCTCGTTGTATCCGTTCTCAGCTATCTTGGTGTTATGGCTGAAGAGATTGAACGCATAGCGATGCGGCATTATCTTCGGCACAGCGGGCTTGCCGGCAAGCACGTCGCGTGTCTGGTCCTCAAGCTCGGCCATGGCCTGTGCGCCTGCGCCGCTTGCCGCCTGATAGGTGGAAACGACGATACGCTTTATCCTGTTGACCGTATGGAGCGGCCACAGCGGCATGAGCATGATGATAGTCGAGCAGTTGGGATTGGCGATGATCCCCTTGTGCTTTTTTATATCTTCGGGATTTATCTCCGGTATCACGAGCGGCGCGTTCGGGTCCATGCGGAACGCGGACGAATTATCGACGACGACGGCGCCCGCCTTGACGGCTTCATCCGCGAATTCGCGCGAGCGCCCGGCACCGGCCGAGAAGAGCGCAACATCGATCTTCTTTCCCGCGAAACATCCCTTCACGAGCTCCTCGACAGGATACTTCTTCCCGCGATACTCCATTTTCTTCCCCTTGGAGCGCGCGCTCGCAAAAAGGAAAAGTTCGCCGACGGAAAAATTCCGCTTATCAAGTGTCTTCAACATCTCCACGCCGACCGCTCCGGTGGCGCCGACAACCGCTACATTCATCTGTTTGGCCATACGTATACTCCTCTTTGTGTTCTGTTCGGCCGCGTCTCGGTGCGCGGCAGTTCCGGGTCTCCCCGGATATTATTTTTTCGTGTAGTTGAAGATGCGTGCGAACGAGTCGGACTTGAGCGCCGCCCCGCCGACAAGCCCGCCGTCGATGTTGGGCATGTTGAGGAGCTCATCCGCATTCTTATCGTTCATCGATCCGCCGTACAATATCACCATGGCGTCCGCAAAGGCGCCGCTGTATACCTTTGACAGTACGCTGCGTATATGCTTGTGCATGGCGTCCGCATCATCCGGCGTTGCAGTCTTGCCGGTGCCTATCGCCCATACGGGCTCATACGCAATGACGACCTTCTTCGCATCCGCTTCCGCCAGGCCCTCAAGTCCTTTTTTCACCTGGTCGCCGACGATGGCCTCCGCCTTGCCGGACTCGCGTTCGGCAAGCGTTTCGCCGACACAGAATACCGGGACAAGCCCTTTGACAAGCGCTTTTTTCACTTTCTTATTGATGAGCGCATCATCTTCCTTGAAAATGGAACGGCGCTCTGAGTGGCCGAGAATGACATGGGTCACGCCGCTCGCCAGGAGCATGTCCGCGCTTATTTCGCCGGTGAAGGCGCCGCTGTCCTCGCAGTACATGTTCTGCGCGCCGAGCTTGACGTTCGTCCCCTTGACGACATCGTTCACTTTCGCGAGCGCGGTGAACACCGGGGCTATCATGATGTCGCGATCGGTCACACCCTTCGCTTTCTCGACGAGTTCTTTCGCGAGTACCGCCGCTTCATCCGGGGTCTTGTTCATCTTCCAGTTGCCGGCGATGAGTTTTTTGCGTGCCATACCTGAATCCTTCGAAATAATTGAACGGCGATAATATATCCGATTGACGAGAAAATGCAATAATAAAAGTGTACCCAAATCCTCACATAAGGATAAAGAGAAACCACGGAGATCACGGAGAAAAGGCCGAGAAAGAACGGAAGGGCAGCTGAACATTTTCACCCGAAAGATGATACCTGCTGCGCATTGTCCTCCATACGCTTCATTGCATTCTCATACATTCTCTGTGCCCTCCGTGGTTTTATTTTCTTACGTGATGATTCGGGGTGTATACACCCGTCCGATGAGCACGGGCAAAGATCGCTTACGAAACGGCATATGTTTGACAAAACGATCGCGATATGTACTATATCCTGTAAATGACAAAGGATATTTTTACCACACATCAGGTCAGCAGGTTCTGCAACGTGTACCCGGCGACGGTGATCAACTGGATAAAGGACGGCCTCCTGCCGGCATATACCACGCCGGGCGGGCACAGGCGCATTAAAAAGAACGATATCCTTCAGCTGATGAAGAAAAATAATATGCCGATCCCGACGGAATTGTCACAATCGGACAAATTCAGGGTATTGATCATCGATGATGACCCGAAGATATTGAAAATGATCTCGATGATAGTATCCGGTGAAGATTATTTAGAGGTTGTAACGGCGGAAAGCGGTTTTCATGCGGGCATGGTCGTTTCCAGCACCACCCCGGACATCATCCTTCTCGATTTTCTCATGCCGGACATGGACGGCTTTGAGGTATGCCGCAGGCTGCGTGCTGATGAGCGCACAAAGGATATTCCCATCATCGCCGTGACCGTCCTCAAGAACCCCGATGAACTCAACAAGATGAAAGCCGCCGGCATCACCGATCACGTTGCCAAGCCGTTCAAAAGCGACGATATCATCGCCATGGTGAAAAAACATCTGCATTTCGAGAGCGCGAATGGTTAGATTGTTCATCGATCTGAGATCGTTCCTGCTCATTGTGAGGGAATTCATCAAGGCGCTCGGGGAAGCCGAGACGTATAATGTACGGAGAAATTGGTACTGCTTTTTCGGTATTTTATGGGGCATGCCCATTCCCTTCGTCACTATCGGCATGCATCTGCATATCGCTCATCTTGCGCTGTCCGTCACGAATGTCATGACCGTCATTGCCTCGTATCCGATTCACGTTTTTTTCCTGTTCCATCCGTTGCTTTTCGGGGTTATTTTCGGTGCTATGGGCACCGTTCGCCATACGAAAGAAAGAAGGATCCGCGAACTTGACCGGCTGAAATCGAATTTCTTATCGATGATATCCCATGAGCTACGCACGCCGCTGACCACCATTCTCGGATATATAACGTTCATGCGAACAGGCCGGGCCGGGCCATTGAGCGAGAACCAGAAGGAATTCCTATCGATAAGTGAAGGGGAAGCTGAATTCCTCAACCATATGATCGAGGAGCTTCTTGACGTTACAAAAATAGAGAGCGGTGACTTTAAGGTTCAGCTGACCGAAGCTGACATGAAGACCGTTGTACAGAAGGCGGTCGCTTCGCTTGCGCTGTCCGCCGGGAAATCGGGTATATCACTGGAAAACCGCCTTCCGAGTGATTTGCCGCTCATCATAGGGGATGAGGCGCGGCTATTGCAGGTCATCGTGAATCTTCTGGAAAACGGCATAAAATTCAACAAAAATGGCGGAGCAGTGGTGATCGCATCTGAACGGGACACAACCAACAGGACGATCACCTTGCGGGTATCCGACACCGGCATCGGCATCCCAGAAGATCACTGTGACAAGATATTTGACAAATTCTATCAGGTTGACTCGTCCGGCAAGCGAAAATACGGCGGTTGCGGCCTCGGTCTTGCCATAAGCAGGAACATCGTGCAGCAGCATGGCGGCGATATTCAGGTGAACAGCGTATTGGGGGAAGGCAGCACCTTCTCGTTCACCCTGAAAGAGAAGGTATAGCCCCCTTTGGCATACTTCCCTATGGGCTGAAAAACGACAAATTTCCATTTCCTTGTTGCCTTTTTTGCGTAGCATTAGTATAATAACTACAATTACTATAATATCTATAGGATATATAGTAATACCATGATTCCTGAGGAGTTTCTCTTATGATCAGAAAGTTGCTTATGCTGTCGTTCGCAGCGGTCTCGCTCTCTGCGATCACGGTCATCTCGAATGAGGATGTGCAATTCAACATCGACGGTACGATCCAGGGGCTTGTCGTTGACGAGTTTACCGACGATCTGAACCCGAACAACACCGCTTTCTCAAATAACCAAGCGGGGGTCGTGGGGACGAATGCGACGATGTTCGATATCAAAGCGACGAATAATGTGGGAAAAGACATCGGACGCGTTACGATGTTCCTGAAACAGGCGCGCTTGGATTTCAACGGCAGGTTTAAAATGGTGGACTATCGCATGAAACTCGCCTTCGGCGGAGAGATGATACCGTCGTCATCATCAAGTGTGAATTCAATACTCTCACTGCTTGATGCATACGGCAATGTCCATTTCTTCGGGGATGCGCTCCAACTGCGTTTTGGGCAATTCCTCGTCCCCTACAGCCGTGAACGCCTGACCGTGGAGACCACCAAGCAAAACGTCGATTTCTCAATGAACACGATCGGCTTCGACCTCGGGCGCGATGTCGGTCTCGCAGTTCACAGCAAGATCGGCCTCTTTTCCGGCGCTCTCGGCGTGTTTACCGGCGGCGGGATCGATGTTCCGCAGCGTTACCTCCCGGAGATCCTGGGGCTTCCCATGCTGACGGGTCGTATCGGCATAAACAACGGGCTTGACAAGGATGCGTTTACGCCCGGGCATGGTGATGCGGATGAAGGCATAAAGTATGCCGCATATCTCAACGGCGCCGTTATTTACAAAAACTCACGCATCGGACACGGTTCGTCGCTGGGAACGCGCTACTATACGGCGCAATACGGCACCGGATTGCTTCTCAACCCGAAATGGAATCCATTAGGAACGTCCACGGCCTATTATGACACCGTGATATTTTTCCAGTACGGTGCGGATGCGGCGGTCAAAATACCGGTAATGAAAGATGTTGAAGTGAATGCAAGCGCGGAGGCGAATTACGGCCAATTCGGCAATGCCGCTGTCGGGCTTACCATGTGGGGCGGTGTCGTAGATGCCATGATAACGCTGAAAACGACTCCGCTGCCCATGATAAAGAATGTCGGCATCGGGATACGCTACTCGCTGCTCAACACCCCGAATGGCGCGCAGAATGCCGTGACAACAACATCGAGCTACGTAACGACGAATGCCGCCAGCTCGAATTGGACCGTCAATACCAGCACAACGACATCGTATGTTTCCATCCCGCAGACACTGATGCATGAGATATCACCGGTGGTAACGTTCACGGCTTTCGATGTAAAGTGCATGTTCGAAGTGAATTTCCAGAGGAATGCGCTTGTCGCCTGGGAAAAGAACAACGGATCGTACAATATACTGCTCATGCCGAATCAGGTATCGACGGGTAATTTCCTTATCGAGAACCCTGTAGTGCTACGCGGTCAAATGCAGTTTACGTTTTAACGATACGAAAGGGTCGATCAAAGCGCTCTTTTCAGTTATGCAATGAAGAATTCCCCGCTCCCTGTCACGTCAACCGGGCAGGGGGTCGGGGATGTTCCTGATGAATGATGCATGATGGTGCCGGGAGGCGTGAACGCATGCGGACCGTGAAAGTGATAACATGTATCGCGATCGTGAGCGCGGTGTTCGTGTCTGCCGGAATGGGTGCGACGAACGCTGTCCGCCTCACCATACACAGCGGGAGCCGGATCTGGATAGAAGGGACATCTTCGTTCATGCCGTATGAAAGCAAAGCCACTATGTTCAGCCTGGAATTGGGCGAAGCAAGGGCAAGTCAAAAGCCGGAAGAGGCGTCTTTACAGACCATACAGGAATCGCAGATAACCAACATCTTCCTCACCATACCGGTAACGAACCTTAAGTCAGAAACGATCGGCCTCGATCCATTCCTGTACGAGACGATGAAATCACGGGAGAACCCTTTCATTTCGTTTCGCTTAACGAGATATATCATTGAGCCGGATGCAAAGATCACGAACCGATACAGCATAACGGCAACAGGCGTCATAAAGATCGCCGGGAAAGAAAAGATCATCTCAATCGATACCATAGCCGACATCTCGAACACGACACGGGTGAGCGGTGCAAAAGAGCTTTCCATGTCGGATTTCGGCATTACCCCGCCGAATCTCTTTTTCGGTCTGATCGTATGCGATGACAGGATCGTCGTGAAATGGGACCTTTCCCTTGCGGCGGAACCCGTCATGAACACTTCATCCGCAGCGAGCAATACACTTATGAACAGCGATCATCTTTCCATCCGTACTGAACGCTGAAATCGTTCATATCGGTTACGGGGCGTACCGGATTGCATGCGGAGCGTACGTTCTATTGCCCATTGATATTAATTCATCTGCACCGAGAAGATGAGCTCCCAGCCTACCGAGATCTTATCACCGCAAACGATGAGCCCGAACATCAACGACGGGGGAGATATCCCGAAATCGGTCATAAGCACATCTTTTGTACCGTATATCTTCAATGTTCTATCGGTGAGCTCGCCGACAGCATTGAGCGTAATTTCACGGTCCTTACCGGCAATTGCAAGATCTCCTTTGGCAAGGACAATGTATCGATTCGTGTTCTTCGGATCCATCGATAGTTCGCATTTCCGTATGGTGAACGTTATATTCGGTACTTCCTTGTACTTCATCGTTTCATAGAGATTATTATCAAGACCGCCTATTTCGCATTTGAGATTCGTTATGGGAATGCTTACGGACAATGTAACGACCTCCGGCACCGAACTCCGCACGCCCGAGAATGCGACACCGGCTCTCATGCTGAAATTCGATGCTATACTGGTATAGGGATGCAATGTTGATGTGCCGGAGAGCCATATTCTGCTGCCGCTCACCGGTGCAAGTCCATACGATTTTTGAGCGGCACCGTATACCCACGCCGCCGATACGCAGTACAGTGTAATGATGACCGCCGACCGCAGCACGTTCGTGCTCATCGCTTTTTTCTGCTCAACCATTGTTTTGCCCTTTACTGACCTTTTCATCGGTGAACCTGACGCGAGGCGCTTATTTCCAGAGTGCGAGAATGAACGTTGAAACAAAGACTCCCAATGCCTGATAACCGGATTCAATGAAATAGAGCCTTGGTTTTCTCTTGAAGAACAAAGTCCCGGTGTTCAAAGGGAGAACAAAACAGATGACGCCGATGCACGAAGCCAGCGCGGCGCCTTTTATAGTATAGAACCCGCCGAGAGATACGACCAGATAGATACCCAGCGTGAACAACACCGTTGAAATGAACTGCCCCGCCATGGAGAGGAGCGGGAATCCCTTTCCCTCCCGGGCAGTGCTCGATTCTTTCGCCCATGTTTCTGCGAACAGCAGTTTGCTATACCACAGAAGTCCGATCACCACGTGCGCTGCGATGGCGGTGCAAAACGCCAACACATTGAAATGTGTGTTTACCAGCATGATTCCATCCTGACCGCAAGATTATGACTGCTTATATACTACTAATTACATAGGAATTGTCAAGCGATGGGCTTGCTTTTCCGGGATTTTTACATATTATACTCTATAGATTTAGTAGTCATTGGAACTCTATGTCAATATCATCTGATGCAGCAGTAGATCTGCTTTATATCATCGCACTGTTCCTGGGCGGAGTGGTCGTGGTCGTTTCGCCGATCATCATCTCAAAGCTCATCGCTCCGAGGCGCACTCGCCAGTACGATAACCGCACCGAGCAGATCGTCGAATGCGGTGTGCCGCCCATCGGCGATGCATGGATGCGCTACGGCGCCGTATACTATCTCTATGCGCTCATATTCATTGCGTTCGCGGTCGACGTCCTCTTTCTATTCCCGGTCGCCGTTGTCTATAACACGCAGTACCGCTGGCAGGATCTTATCGAACTCGCTGTTTTCGTCGGCATACTTTCGCTCGTTCTCATCTATGCTTGGAAAAAGGATGTATTCACATGGAACCGCAGGAAATTCCGGAAGGGCTGATACAACTCGCCGTTCTTGACGACCTGCTTTCACTGTGCAGGGCGAATTCACTATGGCCGCTCACCTTCGGTCTTGCCTGCTGCGCCATCGAGATGATGGCTACCGGGGCATCGCGCTTCGATATCGCGCGTTTCGGCGCTGAAGTGTTCCGCCCGTCGCCGCGTCAGGCGGATGTGCTCATCGTGAACGGCACCATAAGCAGAAAAATGGCGCCTTCGGTCGTAACGCTGTATGATCAGATACCCGAACCGAAATGGGTCATCGCTATGGGCAACTGCGCTATTTCCGGCGGACCGTTCGTGTTCGAAGGACAATACGGCATCATCGAAGGCATCGACAAGCTCATACCGGTCGATGTATATATACCCGGATGTCCCCCGCGTCCCGAGGCGCTCATCGAAGGTATATTAACGCTCGAAGAAAAACTCACCGGCAAGCGGCGATTCCCCCGCGTGGAATCGGGAGCGCAGAAATGAACGATATCGTGTCGCTGCTTACACCGCTTTCCGTCCACACACCGCGTTTTGTGACGTACACGGAAAAAGGGTGGCATCTCGATGCGCTCATCGTAACCGAAAGGATAATTGATGCGACCAGGGTGCTCGCCGATGCGGGGTACACGCTTGAAACGATAACCGGTGTCGACTGGCCCGAGCAGGGGAATATCGAATTAGTCTACGATCTTTTCCACAGTGACCGCCGCGAGCGTGCCGTTCTGCGTGTCCGTATCGGTCGTGACGGTGCTGAAGCGAAAAGTATATCCTCTCTATTTTCCGGCGCCGCGTGGCATGAACGCGAGGCGCATGATTTCTTCGGCGTACGCTTCGAAGGCCTTGCGGATCACACACCGCTGCTGTTGGCCGAAGATGCCGACTATCATCCGCTCAGAAAAGACTACGGTGCGCAGGCGAACGATGTACACCAAACATAAAGAAGAAACATTCGTCCTCAATCTCGGGCCGCAGCATCCTGCTACTCACGGCGTGCTTCGCATCAAACTTACGATGGACGGCGAGTATATCGTCAACGCGGAACCCGTGCTCGGCTATATTCACCGCATGCATGAGAAAATGGCGGAGAATAGAACATACGCGCAGTATCTGCCGAATCTCTCCCGGCTCGATTATCTCGGTGCGATATCGTTCAGTCTCGCGCATTGTCTTATTGTCGAGAAGGCCTGCGGGATAGAAGTCCCGGAACGCGCGACCGTCATCCGTGTTATCATGGCGGAACTCAATCGCATCACAAGTCATCTCCTCTGGTTCGGTGCGCTCATCGTCGACCTCGGCGGGTTCACGCCGATGCTCTATATCTTCGACGACCGCGAAAAGATAATCGATATGATGGACAGCATCACCGGTTCGCGTCTTACGTTCTGCTATCTGCGCTTCGGCGGTGTATCGTGCGATATCGATGATACGTTCATTGCCGGTGTACGCGACATCGTTCCCTACATGCGTACGCGGCTGAAAATGTACCATGCGCTTGTGAGCCGAAATGCCATCCTCCAAGAGCGTCTCGTCGGCATCGGGAACATCACGCCTGAGATGTGCCGTTCATACGGAGCATCCGGCGCTGTCGCTCGTGCGAGCGGTGTGAAACACGACGTTCGGCAGGCCGAGCCCTACAGCGGCTATGAGCGCTATGATTTCGATATCCCCATGAGCACGGACGGCGATTCCATGGCGCGTTTTTCCGTGAAGATGGAGGAGATGGAGCAGTCGCTTCGCATCATCGAGCAGGCGGTAAAGAACGTCCCCGCCGGTGCTTACCGCAACGGCAAAGTCCCGCGTACGCTTACACCCGCAGTCGGCGATTTCTATCAGGCCGTCGAAACGCCGCGCGGCGCGTTCGGTATTCGCATGGTGAGTGATGGCAGCAATACGCCGTACCGCATGAAACTTCGTTCGCCGTGTCTGTCCAATCTCAGTCTTTTACCCGAAGTCGTCGAGGGAATGCTCCTCGCCGACATGCTCGCCTTCATGGGCAGTCTCGATCTCGTTATCCCGGAAATAGACAGGTAGATCAATGCAGTTGCCGTTCTCTATCGAAACATTCATCCGCTTCGCCCTCTATGTGGTGGGCTTTCTCGCCTTCGCGATATTCAACGCGGTCATACTCGGCTGGGGCGAAAGAAAGATAATGGCGCGTATTCAGCGACGCATCGGTCCGAAAGAGGTCGGCCCCTTCGGTCTTCTGCAGATACCCGCTGACGTGATAAAACTTCTCGCGAAGCAGTTCCGCACCCCGAAGGGCGGCGATACCATGCTCTTCCTTGCCGCACCGGCGCTTGCCATCATTCCCGCACTCATGAGCTTCGTCGCGATTCCGTTCGCCCCGGGACTCCTTGCACGCGATATCAACATCGGTTTACTCATGGTCTATGCGTTCACCACCGTCGTTATCCTCGGGCTTCTCGTCGGCGGATGGGGAAGCAGGAATAAATACGCGATCATATCCGCTGCGCGTGCGGTGTCGCAGAACGTGGCATATGAGATACCGATGCTCATATCCGTGGTCACCGTTGTACTCATCACGAGAACGATGAACCTCACGACAATAGTCGATCAGCAGGCCGGTGCGTTCTGGCACTGGAACATGTTCCGCTTCAGCGCATCGCCGCTTCTGCCGGTGCTTTTCATCGTCTACATCATCTGCATGCTTGCCGAAACGAATCGCACGCCGTTCGATATCGCCGAGGCGGAAAGCGAACTGATCGCGGGCGCATTCACGGAATACTCCGGGATGGGATCGGGATTGTTCTTCCTTGCCGAATATGCGAACATCGTCGTCGGCTGCTCACTTGCCGTCATTCTCTTCCTCGGCGGCTGGCATGATCCCTTCGGCTTCTTCCCCGGCGTGTGGTGGTTCGCGGCGAAATTGTACTTCCTTGTGTTCTTCGTCATATGGGTGCGCTGGACGTTCCCGCGTACACAGTTCTATTCGCTCCTGAATCTCTCATGGAAAACGCTTATTCCGCTCACGCTCGGCAATCTGCTTCTTACGGGATTCTGGATAAAGGTGTTCGGCCCATGATACGTCACATCACCACTGTCATACTCGATTTCTGGAGCATGCTCGTCGGGCTTTCGATCACGTTCCAGCAGATGTTGAAGCCAGCAATAACCGTCCAATACCCGCGAAAGTCGATACCGATGTCGAAGAATTTCCGCGGACGCATTGCGTTGACCTGGGATAATGAAAAACTCGAGCCGAAATGTACCGTGTGCATGCTCTGCGAAAAAGCATGCCCGTCGAAATGCATAGCGCTTACCGGCGTGAAAGCGGAGAACCGCCCGGGCCGTACGCTCGCTACGTATCATCTTGATTTCACACAATGCAGTCTCTGCGGCTTATGCGTCGAAAGCTGCAAATTCGATGCGCTCGTCTTTTCCGATGAATACAATAAGGCAAGCACGAACAAAGCGGATTTTCAATACGATCTTCTTGAACGCGTACGCAAGGGGCGGTCATGAACATAACGATACTGTTCACGCTCCCGGTAATGGCCACCATCGCCTTCCTGGGATTCGTGCTCATCACAATACTCGGTGCGCTCATTGCTGTGCTCGCACGGCGGCTCATACGCGCTGTCGCCGGGCTTGCGCTCTGCTTCACCGGCCTCGGCGGACTTTTCTATTTCCTCGACAGCCCTTTCCTCGCGCTTATGGCGATACTCATTTATATCGGCGCGGTATGCATAACGATAATGTTCGGGATAATGCTCGCAGAGGGGGATGCGCTTGCAAAGCGAAGCCGTCAGAACACGCTGCTGACCATCGGTGCCATCCCCGCCGCCGCCGCGATACTCTGGGCGTTCACGATGATTGCGATAAAAGTGCCCTGGCCGCGAGCCGCCACCGCCGAACACATGGGAAGCGTAGAAGAGATAGGACGCGCCCTTCTGTCGACGTACAGTCTCGCCTTTGAAATGATATCGCTGGTTCTCCTTGCCGCGATACTCGGCGCCATCATCGTTGCGCGCGAAGGAAGAACGAAAACATGACATTCACGACCCTTACCAGCGAACTGAGCGTGTACCTTATCATCGGCGCGGTGCTGTTCGTCACAGGATTGTTCGGTCTGCTTCGCCGGAGGAACTTCATCGGCATGCTCATCGCAAGCGAACTGATACTCGCCGGCGCATCGCTTAACTTCATGGCGTTCAGCCGATTCGGGGCCGCGGACGCGATAGCCGGGCAGGTATTCACGCTCTTTATCATGGGCATAGCCGCTGCGGAAGCCGCAATAGGATTAAGCATCGTCGTCGGCGTATATCGTCATTTCCGATCCATCGCCGGTGAGGACACGCAGGACATGAAAGGCTGATCATGGTACTACCGCCTACTGAAATACGAATCGCCATCGCTGTACTGTCACCGTTGGCCGGAGCGCTCGGCGTACTGATCGCGCGAAAGCATCCGAACGTGCGCGAGACCATCTCTTGCATCGCAGCGACAGCAACATTCCTTGCCGTGCTCTCGCTTATACCTGCTGCTCTCGGCGGCACAATGACCGTCGTTCCTGTTTTCTCTATACTCCCCGGCATGAGCGTAACGCTCCGCGCGGACGCGCTTTCGATGATGTTCGCGCTCGTCGCATCATTCCTCTGGATACTCGCCGTGTTCTATTCGACCGGCTACATGCGCGGCCTGAAAGAGCATGCACAGACGCGTTTTCATGCGAGCTTCGCGCTTGCGATATTCGGCGCCATGGGCGTCGCCTTCTCCAATAATCTGTTCACGCTTTTCCTCTTCTATGAGATCGTGAGCATTACGACGTATCCGCTCGTCGCACATCACCAGGATACGGAGGGATATGAGGGCGGTAAAAAATACATCGCTTATTTGACCGCTGCCGCAAAATTCTTCCTGCTTCCCGCCCTGGTCGGCGTATTCATGCTCGCCGGTTCTCTCGACTTCGCCACGAACATACACACGGGCATCCTGCCGAAAGGTTCGCATCGCATTCTCGTTACGGTGCTCTACATTTTCTGTATACTCGGCTTCGCGAAGAACGGCCTTATGCCGCTTCACGGCTGGCTGCCCGGCGCCATGGTAGCCCCCACACCGGTGAGCGCGCTGCTCCATGCCGTCGCCGTCGTCAAAGTGGGCGTGTTCGCAACCGTCCGCGTCATGCTCTATGTCTTCGGCACCGATACGATGCAGGCGTTCAACTTGGGGATCCCCACCGCATATTGTGTCTCTATCACGATACTCGCCGCATCGGTGATCGCGCTCTCCAAGGACGATCTCAAAGCGCGGCTTGCCTATTCCACCGTGAGCCAGCTCGCGTATGTGATACTCGGCGCGGCGCTTCTCACCACTGCCGGGATATCCGGCGGCATACTGCAGATTGCGAGCCATGCTTTCGCGAAAATAACGCTTTTCTTCTGCGCGGGCGCGATATTCGTTGCGACCCATCGAAGGAAGATATCCGAACTGAACGGGCTTGGACGCGTGATGCCGTTCACGTTCGCGGCGTTCGCCATCGCATCGCTTTCGATGATAGGCGTTCCACCGGCCGGCGGTTTCGCCGTAAAATGGCAGCTTCTCATCGGCACTATGGCGGCGGGTCAGCCGATACTGCTTGCCGTTCTTCTTGTCAGCACATTGCTCAACGCCGCGTACTTTGTTCCGATCGTCGTGCGCGCATTTTTCGGAAAACCGGCCGAAGCACCGAACGGACTGCGTGAGGCGGACCTTCGCATGGTGATACCACTTTCCATCACGGCACTGCTCTCTCTCGCACTCGGTCTCTATCCGGATATTTTCACTCCGTTCCTCAAGGCGGTACTGCAATGAGCAATGACCCATCGAATATCATCGTACGCGTCATCGATATGATGAAAAAGCATATGCGCATCGTCATCATCGTTTCGGTCGTGCTCCTCGCGGCGCTTGTCGGGCTGAGCACGCTCGTCGATAGAACGCACACGCATGCCGATATCGAAAAACTCCCGGCATTCTGGGCGATATTCGGTCTCGTATCGTGCCTTGTGATAATTGTTGTCTCAAAACTTCTCGGCATCATCGGTGTGTCAAAGCGGGAGGACTACTATGACAAGTAGCTTCTGGCTTCATCCCTCGCTCATCCTGATCGCAGGGGCATTGCTTCTGCCGCTCATCCCGAAAAAAATTCGGACAGCGTATCTCATCATCGTACCGCTCCTTGTACTTGTCCGCATAATCACGATGCAGATCACCGGCCCGGGCATATTCGGCACGCTTCATACATTCGGGCTCGATCTCATCTTCGGGCGCGTCGATCGCCTGAGCCAGATCTTCGCTATTATCATGGGCATCATGGCCCTGCTCGGCACGGTGTACGGACTTCATGTGAAAGAGAACGGTCACCATACAGCTTCATGGATATACGTCGCCGGATCGCTCGGTGTGATATTCGCCGGCGATTTCATAACGCTTTTCATCTTCTGGGAGATGATGGCCTTCTCTTCGGTGTTCCTCATATGGCTCCGCCGTTCCGCCCGCTCCGAGGGCGCAGGCTATCGATATCTCCTCGTCCACGTTGCGGGCGGATTATCGCTCCTTGCCGGCATACTCCTCCGTTGGAAAGCGACGGGATCGTTCGCCTTCGATCACCTGTCAGTCGCGAATCCCGATATCTCCACCTATCTCATCGCTGCGGGATTCCTGCTCAATGCCGCCGTACCGCCGCTTCATGCGTGGCTGCCCGATGCATACTCGGAAGCGACCGTCACCGGTTCGGTATTTCTCTGCGCGTTCACGACGAAAACAGCCGTGTACGCTCTCATACGGAGCGTGTCGGGGATGGATATACTTCTTCCACTCGGTGTGGCGATGGCGCTTTACGGTGTCGTCTATGCCGTGCTTGAGAATGACAGCAGGAAACTTCTTGCATATCACATCATAAGCCAGGTGGGATACATGGTCGCAGCGGTCGGTCTCGGCACCGAGCTCGCGATCAACGGTGCATGCGCACACGCATTCGCACATATTCTTTACAAAGGACTTCTCTTCATGGGAACCGGCGCCGTGCTGCACATGACGGGAGAAAGCCGCTTCAGCGCGCTCGGCGGTCTGTATAAGAAAATGCCGCTTGCATTTTTGTTCACGCTCATCGGGGGATTATCGATCTCTGCGTTCCCGCTTTTCAGCGGCTTCGTGAGCAAATCGATAATAGTCGCCGCAAGTTTCGAGGATCATCGCCTGTGGGCGGGGATGCTCCTCCTCGTCGCTTCGGCGGGAACATTCCTTCACACCGGATTGAAAGTGCCGTACTTCATCTGGTTCGGAAAGGACAATTGCACATCCGACATCCGCGAGAAAGCGAAAGACGCACCGTGGAACATGAACCTTGCAATGGCGATAACGGCGGCACTCTGCATCGGCATCGGATGCTTCCCCGACGCGCTCTATCGTCTCCTCCCGTTCGCGATGGACTTTCATCCGTATACGGGATATCACATCGCAGAGACGATGCAGATACTCGCGTTCACTGCGCTCGGATTTTTCATCTGCCTGAAGATCCTTGAGCCGCATGCGACGACAAGCGTGGACCTCGACTGGTTCTACCGCAACGGCGGCCGCATTTTTCTCTGGCTTGCGGAAAAACCCGCTCAGCGGTTTGACACCATGGTGAATGAAGCGTATCGCGCTGTCGGTTTTTTCCTGATGTCGCTGACCGCGCGTACCGCATCCGTCTTCGATGCGAAGATAATCGACGGGGTCGTGGATGGAACAGCCGCATCAGTTCGCTCCTTCGGCGATGTTGTCCGCAAACTGCAGCCGGGGCAGATACAGACGGGGCTGCTGATGCTCGCCGTGCTCCTCGCAGTGTTTCTCGTATTGCTTGCATTCATTGTGATCCGGTGAGGGTGTAGTCGTGGAATTCCTGAAATTGAACCATCTCTCCCATCCTCTCCTGAGCATCATCATCTTTCTGCCGGCGGCGGCGGCTCTCATCGCGCTCGTGCTCCCTCTACGCGCAGTGCGCTGGTGGACGCTCGCGATAACGGTCGTTACTGCGGCGCTTTCGATCCTGCTCTGGAATGACTTCGACGCATCGACCGCCCTCTTTCAATTCGGCGAGCATCATGCATGGATACCGGCGATCAATGTCAATTATACGCTCGGCATAGACGGCATAAGTCTGCTCCTCGTACTCCTCACAACGTTCATCATGCCGCTTGCCGTGCTCGCCTCATGGCGTTCGATAACCGAACGCATGAAGGAATTCCATGTGAGCCTCCTTCTCATGGAAATGGCTATGGTAGGCGTTTTCTGTGCGCTCGATGCGGTGCTCTTCTACCTCTTCTGGGAAGCGATGCTCATTCCGATGTTCCTTCTCATCGCGGTGTGGGGCGGTCCGCGGAGGATATATGCGTCGATAAAGTTCTTCATATACACGCTCGTCGGTTCTGTTCTGCTCCTCGCGGCCATCATCGCGCTTTATTTCATGAGCGAACCGCATACGTTCTCCCTACCGTTGCTCATGGGTCAGCCGTTCGGCTTCAGTTTCCAGCTGATGGTCTTCCTCGCCTGCGCGTTCGCCTTCGCGATCAAGGTGCCGATGTTCCCGTTCCATACATGGCTCCCTGCCGCACACGTGGAAGCACCCACGGCGGGCAGCGTGATATTGGCAGGTATTCTCCTCAAGATGGGCGGTTACGGCTTTCTGCGATTCTGTCTGCCGATGACGCCGCTCGCGGCAACAGTGCTCATGCCGTGGCTCATTCTCCTTTCGATAATATCGATCATGTGCGGCGGGCTTACCGCATTCGCACAATCAGATGTGAAAAAGCTTGTCGCCTATTCGAGCGTCGGCCACATGGGATTCGTAACGCTCGGTATATTCGCTCTTTCCGTCAACGGGCTCGAAGGCGCGATACTTCAAATGATAAACCACGGTATTACCACCGGTGCTCTTTTTCTCGCAGTGGGCATCGTCTATGAGCGTCTCCACACACGCGAACTTTCCGCCATGGCCGGCATCGGAAAATTCATGCCGATGTTCATCGTCTTTCTCACCGTTTTCGGCTTAAGCGCAATGGCGTTTCCCGGGACGAACAGTTTTGTCGGCGAGTTCCTTGTGCTTACCGGTGCGTTCGCCATTTCGCCGTGGGTGATGGCAGCGGCGATTCCAGGTGCGCTTTTTTCCGCGGCGTACATGCTCCGCTTCCTGCAGAAGACGATATGGGGCGGTACAGCCAATCCGGATCATTCGACGCTGAAAGATATTTCCGTACGAGAGATCATCACGCTTAGTGTACCGCTTGTGTTCGTGTTCTGGCTGGGACTTGCGCCCAAGCCGTTCCTCAATGCGATGCATGTAAGCGTTGCGCATCTCGTTGGTCAGGTGCAGACAGCATCAGCTGCCGCGGGCGTAAAGGCGTTACTGCCTTGGTAAAGGAGTCATTCATGAATTTGTCGGCATACACGCCTCTCGCACCCGAAGCGATACTGGCCGTCGGTGCGCTCGCACTCTTTATCGCAACGCTCGGCAAACGGCAGGATGCCGTCGCCCGCAACACAACGCGGGTGGTACTCATCCTCGGTGCAGTCGCCTCTGCGATCACACTTCGTGCGCATGGATCGTTCTTTTACGATGCCTATCATGTCGATATTTTTTCGCAGCTCATGAAGTTCATCATACTCTCCGCTGCCGCTGCCGTGCTCTATCTCGGACGCAGTCTCCGCGGCATCGATGATAATGTCCGCCCGGAATGGTATTTCCTTTACACCGTATCGACGATCGGACTTCTCTTCCTTGTGAGCAGCGTCGAGTTCATTACGCTTTTCGTCGCACTCGAACTCGCTTCCTGCACGATGTATCTTCTCGTGCCGCTCCGCAGCGAAGCAGGCGATATACGCAGTCATATGGAAGCCGCCGTCAAATATGTGATGTTCGGCATCGCATCGACGGGTATCATGCTCTTCGGCGTGAGCTATCTCTTCGGGCTTACCGGCTCGACGTCACTGTATGCGATACTGGCACATCTTAAGGAAGCGGGACCGGAACCCATCGTCATTGCTGCCGTCGGACTCGTACTCTCGGGGCTGCTCTTCAAACTGGCGGCGGTGCCCTTTCACTTCTGGATAGCCGATGTATATCAAGGCGCATCCAATGAAACAGCGGCATTCATCGCCGCAGTGCCCAAGCTCGGCGCGCTCGCGGTACTCCTCCGTGTAAGCGCCTTCGCCGTCTCCGGCGGCGGTCTCATGGTGACGATTATCGCGATCATCGCGGCGGCATCCATGCTCGTGGGAAATCTCTCCGCGATAATGCAGAAAGATATAAAACGACTCATCGGGTTTTCCGGTGTTGCGCATGCGGGGTATCTTCTCGTCGGCGTGGCGACCATGGGCCAGGACGGGTTTTCCTTCGCCATATTCTATCTTGCCGGCTATGCCGTCATGACCATCGCGGTGTTCCTTGTCATTGATAAAGTGTCCGTATCCGGCGAGAATGTTTCGATAGACGATATCGCCGGTCTTGCAAAACGCTCCCCGCTCCTTGCGGCGCTCCTCGCAGCGGGGCTGTTCGGTCTTGCCGGCATACCGCCGTTCGTCGGCTTCATGGGGAAATTCCTCGTGCTCACAGCGGCATTCCAGAAAGGACTTCTCTGGCTCGTAATACTTACCGTGCTCAACACCGCCATCGGTATTTACTATTATCTGAACATAGTCCGCATCGCCTATGCGTCCGAGGGGGATGTCAAGCCGAAACTGAAGACCGGACCGATATCGTGGGGACTCGGCTTGATCCTTTTCGCCGCTATTCTCGCATTCGGGGTGTATCCGCAGCCGATACTCGCGGTGGCCGCCGAAGCGGCGAGACTCCTGTTCTGATCGCGGACGGCAGTGCCTGTCATCAACCGCTTTTCTGCATTATCCGCCGAGAAGGGTTATCCGGGAAAAAATATAGGACAACGCTTCTTCTTTCAACACCTGCCGGGCACAGGACATGAATTCAATGCCGGCCTTCCTTTTTTTCCTGCGGGGGCGAAACCGCCGTTCAAGAGGTTCCCCTCGATGCCAGGAGACGAGGCGAATCCGTTCGGCATCGAGTTCAAGGCACGTGCTGCCCCGTTTGCCGATGGGTGTACCCGGATTGAAAAGGCAGGGCACCAGCATGTTCTCATGGTAGAGGCTCACGATCGATTCCCCGCGCTGTTTTCGTCTCGCCATGGCATCGATCATATCCTGTTTGATAGCGGTGATTCGAGCGGCGACCCTTTTCCGTTTCTCCTCGGGCATTTTCGGATATTCCCGGCAGAGCATCTCTATCTCAAAGCGCAGCGAATCGATCTTCGACATCGATTCGAACAGGGGGCGATGGGTATGCCCGATGATAGTGAGGATGCGCTCCTGCTGGGCGAACGCGTACACGTGCTTCTCGACCTGAAAACGCTTCGGATTGTTCTCTGCGACCGAGATGCTTTTAATGCCGAGCGGCGTCGCCACATACCGCAGAAAAAAAGCCGCTATCGGATTATAGGTCCGGTGGTACTTGGTCATCTGATGCCCGTGCAATATGAATATCTCCCCCTGGGTATGGCTCAAACGAAGGCTCTCGCCGAGAGGAAACGCGGATTTCCCTGCGTATTTGAGCTCCATATCGTGATTGCCGAAAAGTTTGTACAGTTTTCCGGCCGCGTGGAATGAATCAAGCAGCCGATAGAATTCGGTCCATGTCCGGAGAATATCGCGTTCCTCGAATCGGTAGAGATCCTCGATATCGCCGTTGAGGACAAGGGTGTACCCATGTTTCAGATAAAACTGCAATGAGCACAATACGATCTCGGAATTCGACCGAAAATCGTCCGAGCGCTTTCCATTGCCCAGATGGAGATCGGACATGACGACCACGGGGCCGATGCGTTCAAGATCGAGCTTCGGGGATGCCTGGAAAAGTTCCTGCAAGACCTCTATGTTTTCACCGTCTTTCATGCGCCCCCGGAGATCATCCCGCGCGGAACTTGAGCGAGAACGTGAAGAATACCGCCGCAAGGATATAGATGACCACGCTTGCCGCGAGCACCGCGGTAAAGCCGTACAATATCGAGATGTATATCGATACGAAACCCGCGACGGTGGAGAACACGCTGTTGATCGACCAGAGCCATGGTATCGATTCCTCAACGGCGGAAACCGCGCGTATCCCCGAGGGCATGAGGAATCCCATGAAGACGCCGGCCATAGACGTAAGAAGTGCAACGATGATCACCCGCATGGGGAAGGCGAGCTGAATGATGCCGTCGGAGAAAAAATGTATGACGGCGAACGATATGCCGAGCGCAACGGCGACAGCAAGTACCGCGATGCGTATCGCCGTGAACGGGTTCCTGAACCGTTCGGAGACGAGGCTCCCGATGCCGGAACTGACGAGGAGCGCTGACAGCACCACCGAGAACGAGAACACGGGATGTCCGAGGATGAGCATATATTTCTGCATGAGCACTATCTCCACGAACATGAACGCAAGACCGAGCGCTGCGAAATAGAAGATGCTCCCCGCCTTGTTCTTGAGCGCGCGAAGCCCCTTGAGATTGAGCACGACAAGCGGGAAGAGGAGAAAGACGAGCGCGCCGATGAGCACGTTTTTCGCCGCTTCGCGGAGCATCAGGAACGGTTCCGGATAGAAATTATTGACCGCATGGTTCTCCCAGGTGTATTCCTTCTGGTCGGGCTTCACGCGCTGGGTGAAGAACGGCCAGTCGTCCGTCGGCGGGCGAAGCTCGGATTTCGCTGTCGCGTACGCGCGCAGAAGGTCCTTCGTCGTCACCAGCCGCGTCACATCGTTCTTCCCGTTCTCGCGGCGCGGCGCATGGAGCACATCATGCCCCATCGAGGCGACGAACGCTTCGAGCGCAGCGACTTCCTTCTCGGTGAACGGCGTGCGCTTGACGAGCACTTTGCATTTGCGGTACGCCTTCGACCTGTTGTCGGAAACGAATATCAGGCGTTCGGCCTCATCGGCGAGCCCCATACGCCTGAAGGCCTCGCGTATGACTGGGATGAAGCGTGTGGCGTCGGGAAGGGGGTTGCTGAAATAGATGACGCCGCCGGGAGATAGATGCGAGAGATAATCGACGAAGGCCTCGGCCGTGTAGAGATAGCTTTCGGCTATAGTAAAGGCGCCGGATGACACGGCGGTCTGCGCCACCGCATTATCGAATACGAGGACATCATACGCCCTCGGCGATGAACGTATGAAGAATCTCCCCTCGTCGCGCGAGAGGTGAACGTTGGAACGCTGCGAGATGCCGCCGACATAATCAGCGTATTCCTTCGCGAAAATATCAAAGACCGTGCCGTTGAACTCCGCACCGTATATCTCCTTCGCACCGGCATGGAGCGCCATGAGCACATCCTTGCCGCCGCCCACGCCGACGATGCCGACGTTCGACGGCTTGGACATGACCACATAGGGATAGAAATGATCGAAGATGAGGCCTTCGCCGCTGTATTTCCTGTAGTCATTGCGTTTCGGTATGCGGAAGAGATCGGTATAGCATGAATAATCCGCGGTGATAAGGAGATGCCCGTAACGCTCATGCATCGCCACATACGCAAAATTATCCCAGCGCGAGAATTTCTTCGCTTCGAACTGCTTGAGGTCGCGCTTCCCCTTGCTCACGCGCACCTCGCTCGCGTTCACGACAGGGAGGAGCAGTGCGCAGAGGAGCGGTATCGCCGCCGCCGGCACGATGAAGGCGAGCCATTTGATATCATGCCAGGCAAAGAACGCCGCGGCGAGTATGAGCACGACAGCGAGAATGAACGCGGACATGAGCGGCCCGCGATTGGGGAACAGGAGCAGCGCCGCGAGGGCGCCGAGACCGCCGCCGACGAGGTCGAAGAAATAGATGCGGTTTATCCGCTCACGGAAATTCGTGAAGAGATACGAAAAGACGAACCCGGCGACCACGAACGGCAGCGAGAGCAGGATGAAGAACTGAATGAAGTACTGCCGATGCACGAGGGCATCCGCCGCCGTTTTCGACCCGAGCATTTCCATTTCGAGGGGTATGCCGTTCACGAGGAGGAGCGCTATCGGGAACATCGCCGCGAGCAGAAGCGTGGCCGCCGCGAGAACGATGCCGGGCTTTTCCTTGAGGAAGCGGTTGAGGAAGAACACGAGGAGCGAACCGACGCCGATGCCGAAGAGCGCCACCGACACTATCATGAACGCGAAATGATACCAGAACATGAGCGCGAACATGCGGTTGATTATCACTTCGTACGCGAGCACGGCAAGCGATACGGTGAACACACCGGCGTATACGGCGGTGAGGCGTCTTGGTTCGTTCATAGCATATTCTCCCGCGGTGATATACGAAACACGAAAAAGAACACTCCGATGGCGTAGCAGAGCATGCTCAGAACGAGTACGGCGGTGAAGCCGAACTGTATGGACACATAGACGGCGATGAAGCCGGCCACCGTGGAGAATACGCTGTTTATCGACCAGAGCCACGGTATCGATGCCGCAACGCTCGATACGGAGCGAATGCCCGAGGGTATCATGAATCCCATGAACACGCCGGAGAGCGACGTGAGGAGAGCGACTATCGCCGAGCGCTGCCAGAAGGCAAGATCGATGATGCTCCCCGTGAAGAATTTCATGCAGAGAAGGCCGATCCCGGTCATGACGACGATGCCGCTGAACCCGATAAGCACCGCGATAAAGGGCTTGTGTATCCGCTCAGAAACGAAACTCCCGATGCCGGTGGCGATGAGGAGCGACGCGAGCACCACCGAGAACGAATACACCGGATGGCCGAGCACCAGCATGTACTTCTGCATGAGCACTATCTCGGTGAGCATGAAGCCGATGCCCACGCAGGCGAAATAGATGATGCTCCCCATTTTGTTCGGAAGCGCCGTAAAGCCCTTCAGATTGAACAGCACGAGCGGCAGTATGAGGAAGATGAGCGATCCGAGAAGGACATAGAGCGCTATTTCCCGGAGCATGAGGAACGGCCCGTAATTATAGGTGTCTTTCTTCATAGCCTTCATATCATCGCGCGCATTGACATGGTCCTTGAACGCCTGTGAATAGAACGGCCAGTCGTCCGTAGACGGGCGAAGCTCCCGTTCGCTCGCGAGGTATTCACGCTCGATGTTCTTCGTCGTGATGAGCCGTGCCGTATATGATGCCGGCGGACGCCCCGGCGCATAGGTCATGACCTGCCGTATGCCCTTGGTGAACGCCTCAAGCGCGGCCACTTCCGCCGCGGTGTACGGCGTATTCTTGATCATTATCTTGCAGCGCGGGTACACCTTGCTCTGGTCCTCAGCGGTCACGATCGAGCTCCGGAATTCCTTTTCGCGTCCCATGCGCCTGAACGCCTCGCGCGTTATCGTTATGAAGCGTTCCGCATCCGAGAGGGGGTTGCTGAGATAGAGCACACCGTTGGTCGTGAGCTTCCCCATGTAATCCATGATGGCCTCTACCGTGTAGAGATATCCTTCCGCGAGCGTGAACGCGCCGGACTGCACCGCCGCAATGGCGATGGCATTATCGAAGAGAAGGATATCGTATTTCCGTTTCGATGACCGGAGGAAGAAGCGCCCCTCGTCGCAGACGATATGCACGTTCGAAAGCTTCCCGAGACCGCCGGTGTACTCCGCGTAGCGGTTCTGGAACACATCGTATATCGTCGGATTGAATTCGGCGCCGTATATGTTCTTCGCCCCGCGATGAAGCGCCAGGAGTATATCCTTGCCCGCGCCCACGCCGACAATGCCCACGTTCTCCGCGTGCTCGTGAATGACGAACGGATAGGCATGGCCCTCAAGCCCGCGCCGCGAGATATCGAAGGGCTTCGTGAGATCGACATCGCGCATGTCATACATGTAGGTATACGTGGAATAATTGCCGGTGACGATAAGGCTTTTCTTCCCCGGTTCGCGCGGGTGCACCGCCGTGTAGCCGAAATTATCCCAATTGCTGTACACCGGTTTCGTCGAGAGGCCCCACAGATAGCGCTTCGCATTGCTTATCCGTATCTCCGTTTTCGCCGCTATCGGATAGAGGATGATGAGCGTAAGCGCGATGAACACCGGCGGGATGATGAGCGCATACCATTTGATGTCGCGGAACGCGAAGGCACCCGCCGCACAGATCATCATTATCGCGAGTATTATCGATGTGATGAACGGGCCGCGTCCCGGGAACAGTGCGAGCGCGGCGAAACAGCCGATGCCCCCGCCGACGAGATCGAAGAAATATATGCGCGTTATGTCCTCGCGGAAATTCGTGAAGAGATAGGAAAAGATGAAACCCGCGAGCACGAACGGTGCTGCAAGAAGAAGGAAGTATCGGATGAAATATCCGCGCTGCACGGCCTCGAGCGCTATCTTTTCCATCTGGAGCGGTATGGCATTTATCGCCATGAGCGTTATGGGGAGCGCTATCGCCAGAAGGAGCGAAGCGACTGCAAGGACGATGCCCGGCTTTTCTTTGAGAAAGCGGTTAAGAAAGAATACGATGAGCGCACCCAAGCCGATGCCGAAGAGGGCTATCGATACTATCATGAACGCGAAATGGTACCAGAACACGAGCGAGAACACGCGGTTGACGACGACCTCATACGCGAGCGCAGCGAGGGATATGACGAAAACTCCGATATAGAGCGGGATGTTCTTTTTGTTCACTGTTGTCCTCGCGATAATGAACGGACGCACGCAGCCTGGCGGCAAAGCCGCTATGGAATGCCGGCCGACAAATGCGGCGAGATTATACAGGGAGCCATGCTTATTGGCAAGCGAATATCGCTGTTGACATCGGACAGCAGTTGCATATACTGTCGTCGCTGCGTTACAAGTACATAGAAGGAGTTTTCCATGATAGTACGGACAGTCGCACTCGCCGTTCTCTGCGCGGCGGTTTCATTCGCCGGGGTCACCTGGAAAGGCACGATGACATCGAAGAACGACGGCAAAGAGACCGTCACCGTCATGAACGGGTATGCCCAGAAAGGCAATGTCCGCGAGGAGTTCGCGGAAGTGCGCGGGGCGGCCGCGATGGAGAAGGGCGATTACATCATCTATCGCTCGGACAAGAACACCATGTATATCGTAGACACGAAGGAAAAAAGCTATATGGAAATGCCGCTCGACGCCATGGGGCAGATGATGGGCGGCATGATGGAAATGAAAGTATCGAACCCGAAAGTGAGCTCGAAAGCGGAGGGCGGCGAAAAGGTCTCCGGGTATAATTGCAAAAAGATCGTGATAACGAGCTCATACGACATGGAAATGAAAGTAATGTTCATGACCACCAAATCGCATGTCGAACAGACGCAGGAGATATGGGCGACGAAGGACGTATCGGTCGGTGAATTCGGCGATGCCTATCGCGGCAAGGCGGCGAAGACCGGGATGAAGGACCTTGACAAGCTCGTCGCCAGGGAAATGGCGGCGCTCGGGAACGCCTTCCCCGTCAAAACGATAATGACGCAGAAGAGCACATCCGACGGAAAGACCACGGTCAACACATCGGTCATGACGATAGAATCGATAACGACAAAAGCGCTCGGGAACGATCTCTTCACCGTCCCCGCGGATTACAAGAAAACATCGCTCGCTGATACGAAGGCACCGGCATCGACCGGAACGTCCACCGGCGCAGGCACGACGAAGTCGAAAGCCAAAGCCGGCGACGATGAGGACGATGCGAAGAAGGCGGAGAAAGCCGCGAAAGAGATGATGAAGAACCTATTTAAATAGGTTATCGCTTCTTTATTTTCGCAAGCTCTTTTGTTTCGAGGTCGTAAATAATATAACAGGTATCATCGCCTGACCATTCCATCGCCACGATGCGCGCGCCGGGCACGGTCTTCACCACTGCCTCGCGGACGCCGGATGACTCGGGCGCGATGATCGCGGTCACAACACGGGCAAGTTTTTCCTTCGCGTTGATGAGCGCTGCCTCGCTCGCCATCGTGCGCCGCTGTGAACGGTTGTCTATCCTGCCTGCGCTCCCCACGCCGATGACGCGTATGCGATCGTCGGAAACACGCCCTTCGGGTCCGTAGGTCACCATCGGATCGAATGCGCATGAGAACATTAGCAGAAATGCGCCAACGGCGAACGGCAGTGCGGGATGGCATCGTTTTTTTGTCGGTATATTCATAATGACTCCTTCTCTTCCTCATCCGCCCTCTGCGGCGCTATCCGCTTCCCGCGTTTGGACTTCCCTGAGAACGTTGCGATACGTTCGCGCAGTTCTATCGCCTTCTCGAATTCAAGATTGTCCGCCGCCTTCTTCATCTCCGCCTCGAGCGCGGCGAGGAAACGCTTCCTGTCGCGGTCGGGGTCAAGCCCCTGCTCGGAGGCGAAGCGCCGGAAATCGAAATGTACTTCGTAGTTGCGTTCAACGGCCACCTCACGCTCGACGATATCCTGTATCTTCTTAACGATGGTCTTGGGCGTAATGCCGTTCGCTTTGTTGTAGGCAAGCTGCTTCTCGCGCCGGCGTCCCGTTTCGCGAATGGCCATCTCCATCGCATCGCTTTGTCGGTCAGCGTACATGATGACGCGGCCGTTGACATTGCGCGCCGCACGGCCTATGGTCTGTATGAGCGAAGTACCTGAGCGGAGGAATCCCACCTTGTCGGCGTCCAGTATCGCAACGAGGGATACCTCGGGCATGTCGAGGCCTTCGCGGAGGAGATTGATGCCCACGAGCACGGAGAACACGCCTTTGCGCAGATCGCGAATTATCTCCACACGCTCTATCGTTTCGATGTCGGAATGCAGGTAGCGCACTTTCACGCCGTTCTCGGCAAGATATTTAGTGAGGTCTTCGGACATTTTTTTCGTGAGCGTCGTTATGAGCATGCGTTCGTTCTTCGCTTCGAGCGCGTGTATCTCGCCCAGGAGATGATCGATCTGCCCCTCGCTCGGGCGGACCTCTATCGACGGATCGATAAGCCCTGTCGGGCGTATTATCTGCTCGACGACGGTGCCGCTGTTCTTCAGCTCATACTCGGAGGGCGTCGCGCTCACGTACATGCGCTCATGGATGATGTTTTCAAATTCTTCAAAAAAGAGCGGGCGGTTGTCAAGCGCGGAGGGGAGGCGAAAGCCGAAATCGACGAGGGTCTGCTTCCTGCTCCTGTCGCCGAAATACATGCCGCGCACCTGCGGTATCGTCACATGCGATTCGTCGATGACGGTGAGGAAATCCGACGGGAAATAATCGAGGAGACATGCCGGGCGTTCACCCGCTTTGCGCCCCGAGAGCGGCCGCGAATAGTTCTCAATGCCCGAGCAGTATCCCATCTCGCGGAGCATCTCGACATCGTATTTCGTGCGCTGCATGATGCGTTCCGCTTCGAGGAGCTTTCCCTGCGCCTTGAGCTCGTCGTATCGCGCGGCGAGTTCCGATTCGATGAGCGTAAGGCCGCGTGCGATCTTTTCGCCGGTGGTGACGAAATGTTTTGCCGGATAGATGACCGCGCGATCGAGCGTGTCGATGCGGTTGCGTGTAACGGGATTGATGCGCGTAATGCGCTCCACCGTCGGGCCGAACATCTCTATGCGCGTGATGTCATCCGAGTATGCGCTCATCACCTCTATCGTATCGCCGATGACACGGAACTGCGCGCGCTCGAGCGACGATGCGCTTCGCGTATACTGTATCTTCACGAGCTGGCGGAGAATGTCGTCGCGGTCGTAATCCCTGCCCGATTCCACACCGACATAGAGCTCGCGGTAGTCTTCGGGTGAACCGAGACCGTAAATGCATGATACGCTCGCAACGATTATCACATCCTTCCTCTCAAGGAGCGCTGTCGTCGCTTTCAATCTGAGGCGATCGATCTCGTCGTTTATCTGCGCGTCCTTGTCGATGTAAAGGTCTTTCGACGGCACATACGCTTCGGGCTGATAGTAATCGTAATACGACACGAAATATTCGACGGCGTTCTCGGGGAAGAAATCCTTGAACTCGCGATAGAGCTGCGCGGCGAGTGTTTTGTTGTGAGAGAGCACGAGTGTAGGCCTGTTGACGCGGGCGATGACGTTGGCAATGGTGAATGTCTTTCCGCTCCCGGTGACACCGAGAAGCGTCTGATGCTTTTTATTCGCGGTAAGGCCGGCGGTGAGCGCATCTATCGCTTCGGGCTGATCCCCCGCGGGGGCGAAGTCGGATACGAGTTTGAAGGGCATGACGGGTACTATACGCCGGTGCGGGAGGGATGTCAATGATCATGTATTCGGGCGGAGCCGCAAAAAATACCTGTTCATTCTTAAGCCGCCGTGGATATCACGTATGACGAAGCGGCCAGAGTATCGAATTGAGGGCCCCCGAACTCAGACCGTAAAGGCGTCGTGCGGCCGACGGTTCAGTGACGGGCATCGGATGAGGGGGCGCGCTGCGCTGTAAGATCATATACGCGTACGTAGTCGATGAACATCGTATCCGGCAGTACCGCTTTCTCTATATCACCGCACCAGCCGTTCTTCATCACCTCGTCGGAAAGGATGATATACAGCGGCACTTGGCAGATGCCGCCGGCGTTGGTGCGCCATGTCTCGACATTGTCGGTGTAAAAGATGTACTCCGTCGGTGTCCACCAGACGCTGTAGGTATGGAACCCTTCCATCACACCCGGTACCGCGGCGACGTTCGCTGCGCACAGGTATTATTCTGCTTTGCTCGTGATTGCATAAACCCATCGCTTGGCGTATAATTTCGCATCACCCCAAGGACAGCGCATGGAAGCGATACAGCCGGTACGCGGCACCAATGACTTCATCTACGCCGAAGCGGAGAAATTGAAGCGCCTTGACGATGCCCTCCGCGCGAAAGCTGCGGCATACGGGTTCCAGGAAATATGCGTTCCCGTGTTCGAGCACACCGAGCTTTTTACGCGCGGTATAGGAGAGGAAACGGATATCGTCAGCAAGGAGATGTTCACCTTCGAGGACAGGGGCGGACGATCGCTCACGCTTCGCCCTGAGGGCACGGCATCGATAGTACGCGCGTTCGTGACCGCGAACCTTCAGGCTGAGCGCGGTATCAATAAGATTTTCTACACCGGCACCATGTACCGTGCCGAACGCCCGCAGAAGGGGCGCTATCGCGAATTCCGACAGTTCGGCGTTGAGGTCATCGGCTCTTCGTCGCCGCTCGTGGATGCGGAAGTGATACTGTTCAATCTCGATCTCTTCCGTACGCTCGGGCTCTCATCCCTCACGGTGAAGGTCAATTCCGTCGGCTGTCCGAAATGCATGCCGGTATACACCGAGGCGCTTCGCCATGCGTTCGCGAACGGTCTTCCTTCGCTCTGCGAAACATGCCGCGACCGCTATGGGAAGAACATACTGCGCATGCTCGACTGCAAGGTGGAAACGTGCCAGCCGATACTTGCGAAGGCGCCCGCCATGCGCGAACACCTGTGCGATGAGTGCCGCGATCATTTCGCCCAGGTGCTCGGCGAGCTCGATAAGGAAAAAGTGTCCTACACGGTCGATCAGCGTCTCGTGCGCGGGCTTGATTACTATACGAAGACGGCCTTTGAGATACAGGATATGTCGCTCGGTTCACAGAACGCGGTGGCCGGCGGCGGGCGCTATGACGGGCTTATCGCGAAGTTCAACGGCGGCAAAGAGCTACCCGCCATCGGGAGCGCGCTTGGTGTGGAACGGCTCATGTTATCGCTCGGGGAAAGGCTTTCGGCGCCGGCAACGCTCGATGTGTTCGTCGTTGCCTTCAAGGAGACATCCGGCACACTGCTCGCCGTGCTTTCGGCACTTCGCGCTGCAGGGCTTTCCGCCACCGCCGATTTCAATCTCCCGTCGATAAAGAGCCAGCTCAAAACGGCGAATAAACTTTCCGCGCGGTTCGCCCTCATCCTCGGTCCCGAGGAAGCGGCGAACGGCGAATGTATGGTGAAGAACATGACGAGCGGTGAAGAGATGCGCGTTGCGCTGGATAAAGCCGCAGAACGGATCAACGGATGAAAGTGAAGATAGTCAATCGATCGAAGAACCCGCTGCCGAAATACCAGACCGAGGGTTCATCGGGCGTCGATCTCTATGCGGCTATCGATGCGCCGGTTCCGGTGCGGGCAGGAGAACCGACAGCGATACCGACGGGACTTTTCATCGAATTGCCGATGGGCTTTGAGGCGCAGATACGGAGCAGAAGCGGGCTCGCCCTGAAAGAGGGCGTGTTCTGTCTTAATTCCCCGGGCACCATCGATGCGGATTATCGCGGTGAGATTAAGGTGATACTGGCGAACACGAAAGCAGAGCCGTTCACCGTCAAACCGGGCGACCGCATCGCGCAGATGGTGTTCGCACGCGTCGAGCGTGTCGAGCTTGCGAACGCTGGATCGGTGAACGAAACGGCGCGGGGAAGCGGCGGTTTCGGACATACCGGGGTGTAAGCATGGAATTATCGTTCAAGGACCACAACGAGAAAAAGCTTCTATCGCTCATGACCATAGTGAAGCGCATCAACTCGACGCTTGATCTCGAGGAGACGCTTACGCTCATCATGGACGAGGCTAAGGGGATGATGAGCTCGGAGGCGAGCTCGCTCATGCTGATAGACCGGGCGAGAAAGGAGCTGTATTTCAATACCGCCACCGGCGAGGCGGGCGGCGTGGTGAAAGAGATACGCGTACCGCTCGGGAAGGGCATCGCCGGCACGGTCGCGGTGAGCGGTGAAACGATAACCATCAACGATGCGGAGCATGATCCCCGCATCTACAAGAGCGTCGATGACAAGACGAAGATGACCACGCGCAATCTCATCGCCGTGCCCCTCATCGCCAAGGGTGTCACGCTCGGCGTGCTCGAGGTGCTCAATAAGTTCGACGGTGATTATACGGACGACGATACGATACTCCTCACCGCGTTCGCGGATTTCGCAGCGCTCGCCATCAATAATCGGGAATTGTACCGGGAGATGCAGGAGCGTGCACGCGAGATCGAAGCGCTCTACCGCATATCGCAATCGATAAATATTTTCAACGAACTCCTGCCGATACTGCAGGACAATATCGTTGTGCTTTCCGAGATGCTCGGCGCCGACCGGATATCGATCATTGCAGAAGAGGGCGGGAAATACGTGTTCAAGGCGGGCCTCGGCATTCCTGCATCGGTGCTCGCCGAGGGGGAAGTGACCGTTACCGACAATGTCCTCGCTGAGGTCATGCGAACCGGGAAAAGCGTTGTCTGCGGCGATATAGACGAGGATACAAGATTCCCATCGAACAAAGGATTGCGTTATCGGCGGCGGTCGTTCATCGTTTCGCCGCTCAGCATCGGTGGCACGCGCATGGGCTTCATTTCGGTGACCGAGCGGCGTATCGACGCGCCGTACCAGGAAAAGCACATGCGTCTCCTTGAGATGCTCTCGCAGGAGATAGCGGAGAATTACAATCACATCATCCTGGCCGAGGCGTCCCGTGAGAAACAGCTCATCGAGACCGAGCTGTCCGTCACCGCGCGCATGCAGAACGATATACTCCCGAAAGTGTTCGATTCGGGGGGTGCGCTCGATATCGCCGCGGTAAGCATCCCTGCGAAAACGGTGGGCGGCGACTTCTACGATTTCATACCCCTCGGTCACGGTAAATACGGCATCATCATCGCGGACGTTTCCGGCAAGGGCGTCACGGCGGGCCTCTTCATGGCGATATCGAGGAGCATACTGCGCGTACATTTCATCGAGACGAAGGACCCGCGGGCTACGCTCATGAAGAGCAATGTACTTATCCATGAGGATTCCAAGCGCGGCATATTCGTCACGGCGTTCGCGGTGCTTGTCGATACGAAGGCGAGAACGCTCACCTACTCCAATGCCGGTCATTTCGAGCAGTATATCGTACGCCGGCGGGGGGGCATCGAGGAGCTGCGTGAACCGAGCAAACCGCTCGGTATTGTTCCGGATGCGGTATACAAGAACAAAAGCATAGCCCTGTCGCCGGGTGACCGCATCGTGCTCTATACCGACGGGGTCACCGAGGCGGTCAATTGCCATCGCGAGCAGTTCGGCGAGGAGCGACTCTGTGCGGTGCTTGCCGAGGGGGGCACCCTTGCAAGCGAAAAGCTCGTGGAGAACATCCTTGAGAAGGTGCGCGTGTTCCAGGGCAAGGCCGAGCAGTTCGATGATATCACTCTGGTAACGGCGCGCCTCGTGTCGCCTTGACTTTTGAAAGATGCACAGATATAATTAAGAGGAAAATAACGGTGGAATCCGCGGCATGCGTTAAAAGCAAGATCGAGAACCTTTCCGTTGTCGAAGAACGGGCGCAGGAACTGTTCGCGTCGCTCGGGCTTTCGGATGAGATGAAGCACGATATTCTCATCTGCATCGATGAGGCTTTCTCGAACATCGTCTTTCACGGGTACAAGAACCGGGAGGACGGCGACATTGCGGTCACGTTCAGCGCGGATGATAAGGCGTTCACGGCGGTATTCACCGACAATGCCGCGAGTTTCACCCCGACGAAGAAAAAGCCCAAACTCGGCAAGGCTGTCTTTGAGCGGGCGAATCTCGGCATCGGCGTGTATCTCATGCGAAAGCTCATGGATACCGTTACCTACGAGCATAAGGACGGGGGCAACCGGCTTACGCTCGTGAAGAAATTGAGAACAGGGAAGGATCAATGACACTGAAAACAACCGATCAGGGCGCCGTCAAGATAGTGCATCTTGAAGGGCGGCTCGATGTCAATCTCTCCATAGAGATAGAATCGGAATTCGAGAAGATGATAGACGGCGGCGTGACCCGCATGGTGCTCGATCTCAAACAGGTCGAGTATCTGAGCTCAAGCGGCCTTCGCATATTCATTTCCGCGATGCGCAAGCTCAAGGAAAAGAAGGGACGTCTCGTGCTCTGCAATGTGACGCCCATGGTGAAGAAGATATTCAAGATCGTCGAGCTTGAGGATATTTTCGAGATACAGGATTCGCTGGATAAGGCCGTTTCCGTCTGCGGGGCCTGACCGCGCAATGGAACGCCCCGACTGGCACCGCTATTTCATCGACATCGCCAAACTGGTCGCGACCCGATCGACATGCCTCCGGCGCAGCGTCGGCGCCGTCATCGTAAAGGATAAGCGTCTTATCGCCACCGGCTACAACGGGGCGCCCGCGGGGCTGAAGCATTGCGACGAGCTCGGGGGGTGTCTCCGCCAGAAGCTCGGAATTCCCTCCGGCGAGCGCCATGAGATATGCCGTGCTACCCACGCTGAGCAGAACGCCATCATACAGGCGGCGAGGCACGGCTCGGCCATTGAGGGGTCGGACCTCTACTGCACTCATCAGCCCTGCAGTCTCTGTGCGAAGATGATCATCAATGCCGGCATCAAGCGGATATTCTTCATCGAGGGGTACCCCGATGACTTTGCGCTTTCATTCATCAAGGAAGCGGGACTTGAGCTCACGAAGATAGAGTAGCGGTGTCCGGGATTTATTGACTAAAAACTGCGCGCGGTGTATTATCGTTTTATCGCAAGCAGGATTGACCATGACAATAGTCGTCGGCGCCGATCACGGCGGATTTCAGCTCAAAGAATCCATCAAACAGCATCTCATCAAAAAAGGCCATACGGTCATCGATATCGGCACGACGTCGGAAGAATCGTGCGATTACCCAGACATCGCGCGCGCCGCGGCGGATGAGAAGAAAAAGAAGAACGCGGAACTCATGATGCTTGCCTGCGGCACGGGTATCGGCATATCCATAGCGGCGAACAAGATAGAGGGCGTATACTGCGCGCTCGTATATAATGAGAACGCTGCGCGAATGGCGCGGCTGCACAATGACGCCAATTGCCTTGCCTTCGGCGGGCGCGAGGTCACGCCGGATGCGGCCATACGGATGATCGATATATTCCTCGCGGAAAAACCCAGCGCTGATGAGCGGCATGTCAGACGCCGGCAGAAGATGAAAGCTATCTGATGTGCGATACAGGGAGTAGACCATGATGCGTACCTATTGTCTCATCCTCGGCGGCGGACGCGGCACGCGGCTCTATCCCCTGGTGCGCGACCGCTCGAAACCGGCCGTGCCGATAGGCGGCAAATACCGGATGATCGATATACCGCTTTCCAACTGCATCAATTCCGGCTTTAAGAAGATATTCATCCTCACGCAGTTCAACTCCGCATCGCTCAATAATCACGTGTACAGCGCCTATCACTTCGACAGCTTTTCGCGCGGCTTCGTACGCATACTCGCTGCGGAACAGACGGACAGCAACATGGACTGGTTCCAGGGGACTGCCGACGCGGTGAGAAAGCATCTCATGCAGTTCAACAAGGACGACTGTGATTATATCATGATACTTTCGGGCGATCAGATATACCGCATGGACTTCGGCGTGCTCCTCGATTTCATCAAGGAGACTGCAGCTGATATCGTCGTGGCGACCGTGCCCGTGGATGAGGAAGCGGCCAGGGGTTTCGGCATCATGAAGGTCAGTGCCAAGTCGCAGATAACCTCGTTCAGCGAGAAGCCGGAGAAGAACGAGGAGTTGAACCCGCTCAAGCTTTCAGCCGAACAGAAAAAGACCATGGGCATAAAGGATGCGGAGAAGAACTATCTCGCATCGATGGGGATATACCTTTTCAAGAAGGACGTGCTCATATCGCTCCTTGCCGACGGATCGAAGATCGATTTCGGGAAGGACATCATCCCCGATGCGATAAAGAAGTTCAAGGTCTTCGGCTATCCGTATCAGGGGTACTGGGAGGATGTGGGAACGGTACGCTCCTTCTTCGAGGCGAACATCATGCTCGCAGGGAAGAACCCGCCGTTCAATTTCCACGATGAGGAAGCCCCCATGTACACCAATCGCCGGTCGCTTTCGGCGAGCGTGGTGAAGGATACCGCCATCTCCGAGTCGCTCATCTCCGAGGGGTGCAAGATCGAATGCGATTCGATCAAGAAGTCGGTCATCGGCGTGCGCTCGATCATACGCGACGGCACGACGCTTGAGCGCGTGGTCATGATGGGCGCGGACATGTACGAGACGCCGGGCGACGAGAAGCATGACGGGGCGAAGCACCTGGCACCGCTCGGTATCGGAAGGAACTGCACTATCAGGGAAGTGATAATCGATAAGAACGTACGCATCGGCAATAATGTCGTCATTACCAACAAAAAGCGGATCAAGCACATGGACAGCGATCTGTACTGCATTCGCGACGGCGTCGTGGTGATACCGAAGAACACCGTCATCAAGAGCGGAACGGTCATTTGACCGACGTATCCATGATGCGTGCCGCGATCATCGGTGCTTTCTGTACCGCGCTCGTCTTCGGTGCGGCAGTACCGCCCGAGAACGACGGCGGGCTTATCATACCGCTTGTGACCGTCGAGGGCCGCTCGACCAATACCATACGCGAGGTGTTCCAGACGAATTCCCTCTCCGTGCGCGAGCGTACCGGTGTGTATCAGCGACTCGCCCCGGCGGACGTATCGGCCAAATACGATATCACGAACACGCCTCCCTCCCGCGGTGTGGCGGAATTCTTCGCCCGCTACGGGAGCTATAATGCGCTTGACGTATCGGCGCTCTTCGGCAGGGATTTCGGCATGTTCAATTATCTCGTTTCGTTCATGCAGTACCGCAATGACGGCATCGGATCCAACAGCGTCCTCTACGGCAACAGCGATGAGAACCGCACGAAGCTGTCAGTGAACGTTTCGGGAAGCGCGGGCATGTGGCTCGGGAACCTTTTCTTCTCCTTCAATTCCTACCGCAATGGGCTTTTCGACAATGCATACCTTCTCTCACAGAAGCGTCATGCCCTTACGGTGACGCTGCGCAATGATCTTTTCCTTTCCGAGAAGGGCGCCTTGACGCATACGATATCCGGCGCGTGGGGACAGAACACGTTCGATCTGCGAAATCCGACGAATACGCCGTCCGTGGAGACCAAGGGCGATGAGTATGCGGTCGATACGTCGTTCGTGTATGATCATCTTTTTTCCGAGGAGAACTATCTCATCGCGAAGATATATTATTCGTATCAGCGGCATAACGGTCTTTTCACCGAGGGGCGATGGTTGGCCGGTCTTACCGCGTCCGACGGTGTTGCGCCATTGTCATGGCTCTTCTTCTCGCTCGGGATAACGCTTTCCTATGCATCCGACGGCGTGTTCTCCTGGTATCCGCTTGCGTTGGTGCGGCTCTCCGCATCGAGCGTGTTCGCCTTCTTCATTCGATACGACGGCGCCGATTCGCTCGTGCCGTATGCCGCGCGCTATGCCGATACGACGCTCCCGTGTGCGCAGAGCACGAACGGTGCTGTCGATCATACGGATACGGCGTCGGCGGGCGTCGAGATGAAAGTACCCGACACGCTGCGCTTGACGCTCTACACGTTCGCCCGCGGACTGCGCGTGAACGCCCTTACGCGGCTTGTTACGAACGCCGCTGTACTATACTCGTATGAGCATGTACGCGAGAGCGAATACGGCGCCGAGGCGAGCGGCGAGCTTTATTTCGGGCAATTCGCCGTGACCCTTGCTGCCCGCTATGTCTATTACCCTGTCACCACACGCTATGAGATCTATCCAATGCTCGACACGAGGGTAACGGCATCATACACCAACCGGCAGTGGGGATTGACGCTCAAGGCAGGTATTCCCTTCGCGGTCGGTGCATCTCCCGGCAGACCGCTTACGCTCTACTGGTACCCGTTCTTCGAGGCGGAGGAGGCATTCTCCGAGAGTATTGCATTAAATCTGAAAATCGATAATATTTTCGATATGAGCACGCTCCTTACACCGCTCTATCCGCGTTCCGGCCGCGAATTCCATATCGGGCTCAGGGTAAAATTATGAGAACAGTTCTCATCCTGCTCTGCCTGCTGCCGCTTGCGGCGGTGCCGGTAAAAAGAACGGCCGCCGATGAAGTGCGTGCCTGGCTTGCGTTCGTCGACAGCGGCGCGTACGAAAAGAGCTACGATGCGACCGCGGCGTTCTTCAGGAGCGACATGAAGCGCGCACAGTGGACGGAGAGCTTGAACGGATTTCGCAAGCCGTTCGGCAAAGTGAAGAAGCGTACCGAGCGGTCGCAGACAAAAAAGAAGTCGCTGCCGGGGGCGCCCGCCGGCGATTATGTGATTTTCACGTTCGATACGGTGTTCGAGAGCACGCTTACGGCGGTTGAGACGGTGAATACAGTGAAGGAAAAGGACGGCGTCCGCGTGTGCGGCTATTTCATTCGATAAACGGAGTTGTTGTATGTGGAATCTGTTCGATGTGTTCAACAAGGGCGGTCTTGTCATGTACCCCATCGCGCTCTGCTCGGTCATCGCGGTGGCGTTCATCATAGAGAAATTCATCTACCTGCATCGCATCCGCATCGACGTCGATAATCTCATCGCGCGGGTGAAGGCCTCGCTCGAAGCGGGAAAGATGATGGAGGCGATAGCCGCCTGCGACGCTGCCCCCGGGCCGATAGCCACGGTGTTCAAAGCGGGCCTGAAGAAGGCGGACGGCGGGCGCGATGTCATTAAGGAAGCAATCGAGACGGCAGCGAACGTAGAGATACCGAAGATAGAGCGATTCCTCCCGGCACTTGCCACCATCGGGAGCATAGCACCGCTCTTAGGTCTTCTCGGGACGATATTCGGCATGATTCGCGCGTTCAATGTCATCGCCATGCAGGGAACGGGCGATCCGCACGCTATGGCGGGGGGCATATCGGAAGCGCTCATCGCCACCGCAGCGGGGCTTATCGTGGCAATACCTGCGGTCATCGCGTATAATTATTTCTTGAATCGCGTCAACGCGTTCATATCCGACATGGAAGCGCGTTCCGCCGAAGTGCTCGATCTGCTCACGACGGGCACGAAGAAGAAATCGTGGAGCGATCTGTAGTTACGCCGCCTTCGGCGGCTCCTCAGCGAACAACATCATTGACCTGCTCGCCGAGGAGCGAGTGGAACGAGCGTCTCGAGGTGAGCACGCGTAACATCCGCTTATGAACTTACCGCATGCGCAGCAGGAATGGTTCGACCGCGTTCATGAATTCACGCGGTTTTTCCTCCTGCGGCATATGACCGCAATTCGTGATGACGATAAGTTTCGCTCCGGGAATATCCCTCGCTAGCCGTATGCTGTTTGACGCGGGGACGAGCCTGTCGTCATCGCCCGTGATAACGAGCACCGGCATGCGGAGCGACGAAAGCCGAGGGACGATATCCTTCGGGCGTACTGCCGCCGTGAACGACCAGAGCGCCCTGTCCCACGCGGGCATGCGGAGCGGCCGCCGGTAATTCTCTATCACGTCCTTTGTCACACGGTTCGTATCATGCCAGGCCGATATCAATATCGATATGCCGACATCCTTTAACTGACGGGAGATGAGCGGTCCGAGAGAATCCACCTGCGGCAATTGCGCGATGATGGGGAGCAGCGGCGGCGGACCGGCGCTGTATACGGCCGCATCGACAAGGATAAGCCCCGACACGTTCGACGGATAGGAAAGCGCCGTTACCGCGGCAAGGTATCCGCCCAGGGAATTCCCTACAAGGATCGCATTTTTAAAACCGAACGCCTTCATCACCGAAACGGTGAGCGCGGCGCTTGTATCGATGCCGTACTTGTTCTTTCCTTTTGCGACATCGCTTGAGTAGCGTCCCGTGAGCCCGAACGGAGGATAATCGATGGCGATGACGGTGCCGATGCGCGAGAGCGGCACGGCCACATCGCGCCAGGAATAGAGCGATGCGCCGAAGCCGTGGAGGAGGATAATGGCCGGTGTCCCGCGCCCTTCAACGCGGCAATGGACATCGAGCCCGCCGATGTTCGTGAACGTGCTGTACGGATACGCCAGCGCGCGTATATCCGCCACGGTATCCTTCAGTTTCGGCACGGGAATGATGAGCGGCACGATGAGCAGGATAGTGAGCGGTATGCCGATGATGCCCGCGACGATGTGGCGCTTTTTCATGAGATACACTCCGGGAGATGATACTACCATAGCTGGAGCGCGGCGCAAGGGGACATTCGCCCAAATCTTCGAGGAAGGAACAACGAAAATTACGAAAGACACGAAACAGAGAAAAACAGGAAATGAAACAACACATCCCGCTTTTCGTATTTTCGGATTCGCATTCCTGTTGACAACATTTGGAGAAGGAATTACACTGATACGACAATACAATGAGGAGCATCCAATGAAGAAAGGACGTTTCATATCCCTCGCGATCATTACGGCAGTTGGCGCAGCTTTCCTTTTTTCTGCCGAGATAAAGATCGATCTATCGAATCCCAAGGCGTCGATCGCAACGCAGTTCGAACTTCTCAAGGCGTCAAAAACAGCGGCGCTCAGGGAATGTTTTACCGACAGGCTTAAGGAAAGCATTACCGATCAAAGCGTTGCGAAGGGAAAAGCCGAGGCCTCTTCGTATACGCTTGCCGATCTTGTTCATAAGGTTGAAATGGGCAAAGGCAGCGCAAAGATCAAGATGAAGAACGGGCGTACGCTCACCGTGCTCATTGAAAAGAACGGGAAGTGGTACGCCGATACGATCTGGTTCCGCTAGCAGCGTGAGGATTATCGGTCTTATCCCCGCGATACTCGCCTCCTTGCTGCTGTACCCCGCCGACAATGCGTCGAATATGTTCGCATCGTTCGTCGATGCTTTCAATCGCGGTGATACCGAGAACGTGAAGGCGGCATGCGCAGCGGGCTATTGGACGAACACGTACAACAGCCCGCAGAAGCTCATCAGGCAGGGATACGGCAAGGGCCGGCTGCTGCTGTTCGAGATAAAGACCATCGTGCAGTCCAATGACCGTGCCGCGGCGGACATCATCGTCCTTCGTGCGTCGGACAGACGGCCGTCAGATATGATATTCGTATACGCCGAAAAACGTACCGCAGCGTGGCTGGTATATAATTTCAATGAGGATACACGGTTCAAGGAACTTTTTCTCGCGGGCCTCGTGAGAAGCGATCTCGATCCGCGTACACTCCCTCCCAACCGCGAACTCGATGCGCTCGGCAGACGGCTCGCATTGCGATTTCCCGAGATGCGGGCAGAAACGAGCATCGCGGATCTTACGAACGTCATCAGCGGAATATGCACGCTCGCTGACGGCGCTTCCGGCAGGATACATCTGAACCTGTTCCAGTATGTGAAACGCCCTGCCGTATTCGAAACAAAATGGTCATCCGAGCTTAACCGCGGCGCACTTATCGTGAGCGGGGCCGTGACGAAGGACGATCCCTATCCGGATGCAGTGGTGCTCTATTTCGCGGGGACAGCACAGGGATTTGCGATATACAATACGTCGGGCATGCTTTCGCTTTCGGGACTGGTGGATTGGTAAGCGCATCGTTCTGAAAACCGCGATTTCATTGACAAAGATATGCACATCAACTATACTGTACATGGTTATGTAATGCCGATGCGTATCTGCCGGCGATCGTCAGGGGGAGAATAGCATCGGAGGATTTTTTATGGCACGCATTATCGTGTGTCTGTCGCTCATCCTTACTGCCGCCCTCCATGCCGAAGCGCGGCGATCGCGCGTGGGTGTGCTCGATTTTACTCCGGTAAGCGTAAGCGCCGCCGATGCCCGCGTCGTCGGGGACATGTTCCGCGGAGAAGTGGTCTCAAGCGGAGCATTTGAAGTGCTCGACCGCAATAATATGAATTCCATCCTCAAAGAGCAGTCGTTCCAGATGAGCGGCTGCACGGAAAGCGCCTGCGCGGTGAAGATAGGGAAAATGCTCAACATGGAGTATATGCTCTACGGCACGCTGTCGAAACTCGGAACGGCATACATCATTCAGGCTGAGATGGTGAACATCGAAACATCGCAGATAACGCTTTCGGTCAAGGAGAAATTCGGCGCCCTTGAGAATGCCGATGATGCTATTGTTCGGATCGTTAATAATGTGAGGAATAAAGTTGCGGATTTTCATCGAGAAAATGCCCAGAAACGAAAAGAGAATATGCAGTCAGATTCGGTAAAATCCGATACGAGACCAGCTGAGGATAAGAAGGATTTATTGCTGGATTCAAAGGGGAAGGGTGGTGTAAAGCCGGAAGGATATTCTGGAGCAACGCAGTGGAGCAGTTTCAAATGGGGTTTGTTCATCGGCGCGGGGGGCGTGCTTCTCGCCGGCGGTACGCTGAACCTCCTCGGTTTCTTTCAGGACAACGCAGCGGTGACCTATCACGACACGGTGTATCTCGTTGAGACGAATTCCGCGGCCGCCGCGCTCAAATATACCGAGTGGAGATCGAAATATACCGCAAGCCTCATCGAATACATAAGCGCGTATTCGCTCTACGCTGTCGGTGCGGGGCTGCTCGCCTGGTGGTTCTTTACCCCCGATGTCCCGGTGAAGCGCGCATCGGTCACTATCGCACCTTTGTTCGCTGCAGATCCCGGCATCATCGACGGCATGGCGTTCTCGTTCACGTATCGCTTTTAATCCACGCAACGGAGTGTATCATGCGAAATATCATATCCGCCTGCATCGTCGCGTTCGTTCTCATCTCCTGCCTGCCGCAGAATTTCACGCATGATAATCCGTACGACCCCGCGTTCGAGGGGAATAAGACAAAGAACATACTCTGCCCGCCCCCGTATGGCAGCGCCAATCCGTATTTCATGAAGGGGAAGCCCTACGTGTTCGTCGCGCCGAGAACGGTCGGTTCGGATACGATACGCGAATGGCATTTCCATTCCGGCGGCATCGGTACGTTCGATTCGGGATGGATAACATCCAACCGCTATGGTGTTACGTACACGGCGGGCGGTACGGCGGTGGTTTCGGTCGAGGTTCGCGGGTCTGCGACGACGACATTTGCGAACAACATCGTGCGTATCCCGACAGGCGGTACGGCGGCGTTCACGGAGATCGGCGCAGGATCTATTTCCGTCTGGCAGTGCTCTTCATCGGCCATTTCATTGGGTGATATAGACGGCGACGGGGATCTTGATTGCATCATTATGGGCGCCACAAACATAGGTGGCGGCAGCGAGTCATCGAGGATCTTTCGCAACAATGGGGCCGGTGGTTTTTCGGAAATAGGCGCGGGGAGTTTATTCGCCATGCAGAACGGGAATACGGCATTGGGTGATATAGACGGCGATGGCGATCTCGACCTTATCCTATCCGGCACCGACGGCGGGGGAGCGGCGAAAGTGAAAATGTATCGCAACAATGGATCCGGCGTATTCACCGAGACCGGTGCGGGAACGGTTGCGATTCTGAATAATGGCAGTATTGTTCTCGGCGACATCGATAATGACGGGGACTTGGACCTCATCATGACCGGTACCGATGGCAGCGCACGGTCAAAAATATACCAGAATAACGGGTTGGGCACATTCACCGAGATCGGCGCAGGTTCATTGACGCCGGTATATTTCAGTTCGATATCGCTCGGTGACTTGGACCGGGATGGTGATCTTGACCTCATTCTTACCGGATATGACGGCACCGTTCGCCGGGCGAAAGTATACGAGAATGTAGGTGCTGGTGCGTTCACGGAAACCGGTGTTGGTTCTTTGCCCGGTGTGCAGGACAGCACCACAGCACTTGCGGACATGGACGGAGACGGCGACCTTGACTTGCTTCTTTCCGGACTCGACACGGGGGGATCACGGATCACGAAGTTTTTCCGTAATAATGGAAGCGGTGGATTCACCGATATCGGCACCGGCTCCCTTCCGCAGGTGACGGCGGCATCGTTCTCTTTCGGTGACATCGATGCGGATGGCGATCTTGATCTGATATTCACGGGGTCAGACGGTACGCGCTACTCGAGAATATATAGGAACAACGGTAGCGGGACGTACAGCGAGTTCGGCCCCGGGACATTGATACCTATCAATGGTTCAGTTTCACTTGGTGACATTGACAGCGACGGTGATCTTGATCTTATCCTTGCAGGATGGGACGGAGCGACGCGATATGGAAAGATATACCGCAACGGTCCGTGAACCTCTCACCGCGGCTGCTGAATTTCGCACGAATCGCAGCCCCCTCTGCGCGATGTGATTGAGGGTGATACCCCCCACCCACGTGGTTCGATACAGTATACCAAAATGTGCAAACTATCTATTTAGATTTCCGTTGTTTATTCAGCATCGCTTGCACCGAAGGGCTTATGGGCTTATCCGTGCGATGAATACAGCCGAGCCAGCAGCACGGCCGACGCATCCCTTCCCTGAGTTCGCTTACCGTCCTCTGAATATGTTCCTTTCGTGTCAGGTCTTTCTTTACGAATGTGACCCAGCATATCCATTCATTGCGCGCAAGAGGCGAAAGGGCCTCCCATGTTGCGAGCGCTTTCGGGTCGGAAGTCAAAGCCTCCCGTAGATCAGCCGGGATCTTGTGCACGACACCGCTGGAAATATTTTTTCTATTCATGCGCCGTTTTTCGACCGCTGTCTTTCTCATGGTTTAGTGTAACAAAATCTCCACAGATATTCAAATAGGCGATCATGATCTCCTATTTTTCGGATATGCCGGCGTAAGCCGCATTTCATCGGACGGGGCGATGCGTTACGCAAAAATATACTGCAACGGACCGCTATGGATATCTCTCCGATGCCCTGACGAAATGGTGTGTACGCGCGCCATTTCGTCCGTAGACATTTTCCCCCGTACGTTATACAATCCTTCTCCGCACCGGTAGCGTTATCTACCCCCCAGCGGATACTATAAAAAGCAGCGAAATGGAAGCGATATGATAATAGTACTCAAACCGAACACCAGCAAAGAAGAAGTCGATCACATAATGAAGAAGATCGAGTCGCTGGGGCTCAAGGCGCATTTTTCAAAGGGCGAAACGACGTCCATCATCGGCGTCATCGGCGACGAATCGAAGCTCTCCGAGCAGCCTATCGATGCCATATCAGGCGTCGAGAAAGTGATGCCGGTGCTCAAACCCTACAAGATGGCCTCGCGTGAGTTCAAGGCCTCGCGCACCGTCATAACCGTCGGCGATAAGAAGATCGGCGGCGCGGCGTTCACGGTGATCGCCGGTCCCTGCAGCGTCGAGAACGAAGAAGGGATGATACGCATCGCGAAAGAACTGAAGGCACGCGGGGCGCATTTTCTCCGCGGGGGGGCGTTCAAACCGCGCACATCGCCGTATGCGTTCCAGGGGCTCGGCAGGCGCGGGCTTGAGATACTCGCAGAAGCGCGAAAGGTCACGGGCCTCGGCATATGCACCGAAGTGATGGACGTACGCGATGTGGAACTGGTCGCATCGTTCGCCGATATCGTTCAGATTGGTGCGCGCAATACGCAGAACTTCAATCTCCTCAAGGAAGTAGGGAGCGCGAAAAAACCCATCCTTCTCAAGCGCGGCTTCGCAGTTACGATAGAGGAATTCCTCATGAGCGCTGAATACATACTTGCCAACGGCAACCCGGATGTGATACTCTGTGAACGCGGGATTCGGACGTTCGAAACGGCCACGCGCAACACGCTCGACATCAATGCCGTGCCGGTGATGAAGGACCTCTCGCATCTGCCCGTGTTCACCGATCCCTCGCATGCGACGGGAAAACGAAAGTACGTCGCTGCAACGGCGTATGCATCCATGGCGGCGGGGGCCGACGGCGTCATGATAGAAGCGCATACCGATCCTGAGAGCGCGCTCACGGACGGCGCCCAGACGGTGAACTGCGAAGAGTTCTCCGAGATCATGGCGACACTTTCCCGCATAGCACCCGCGGTCGGAAGGACGCTTTCATAATGTTCTCACGCATAGCGATCGTAGGTCTTGGCCTGCTCGGCGGGTCGTTCGCGCTCGCGATGAAGAAGCGATTCCCCGGTACGCGCATAACGGCCGTCGGACGCAGCGAACAGAAACTGCGGCCGGCGGTAGTGAGCGGCATGGTCGATGATGTCACCGCATCGCGCACTGAAGGCGTTGTGAACGCACAGCTTGTTGTCATCGGAACACCGGCGGCAAGCGTTGCGGCAGTGCTCGCCGAGATAGCTCCGTTCATCGCTCCGGGAACGCTCATCACCGATTTTGCGAGCACGAAGAAAGAGATCGTCGCCGCGGGGGATGACATCGGTTTTCCCAACGCGATGTTCGTCGGGTGCCATCCCATCGCCGGGAGCGAGAAGACCGGTTTCGAGCATGCAGCGGTCGATCTTTTCACGGACAAGACCATAGTCGTAACGCCGACGAAGCATACGAAGCCCGAAGCGGTGCAGTTACTTACGGCCCTTTGGAAAGATCTCTCGGCCCGCCCGGTACTGATGAGTCCGGAGGAGCACGACAGGAAACTCGCCGTAACGAGCCATCTTGTGCATCTTGCGGCAAGCGCGCTTACCGCCACCGTGAGCCGCGAGGATGCGTTCACGCCGCTCATCGGGAGCGGATTTCTCGACACGACGCGGGTCGCCAAGGGCGATGAAACGATGTGGACCGATATTGTAAAAACGAACGGTTCTGATATACTTTCGGCGCTTTCACGGTTCAAATGTGAAGTGAACGAGATCGAACGGATGATCACTGAACATGAGTATGACGCGCTTTTCGCTTATCTGAAGGGCGTGCGCGTTTTCCGGGAACGGATATGACCGATATTGTCACGCTCGACGGCCCCGCCGGTTCGGGGAAAAGCACGGCAGCAAAACGCCTCGCCAGAGCGCTCGGGTACGAATACCTCGACACGGGTGCCACCTACCGCTGTGTGACGCTCTATTTTCTGCGCAACAATATCGCCCTCACCGATGCCGCCATTCCCGATGTCATGAAAAAGATCGATATCCGCTTCGCCTCCGGGCATGTGTTCCTGAACGATGAGGACGTGAGCGATGAGATACGTACCAAGCCCGTCAATGACAATGTATCGCCGGTCTCGACGATACCCTCCGTGCGTGAATCGCTTGTTGACCTCCAGCGGCGCATCGCGGCTGGAGGGAAGTACGTGATAGACGGAAGGGATATCGGCACCGTGGTGTTCCCGGACGCGCGGTATAAATTCTATATCGATGCAAGCGTTGACGAGCGCGCGCGGCGCCGCCATGCGGAAGAGGCGGCGAAGGGTTTTTCGAGCAGTGTTGAGGACGTGAAGAAGAACGTAATGGAACGCGACAGGATAGACAGCTCTCGCGCCCATAGTCCGCTCGCGAAGGCGAAGGACGCATATTACGTTGACACCACGGGGATGTCCATCGACGAGGTCGTTGCGGCAGTACGTGCGGTCATCGATGAAAAACGGGATGGTACCATGGAACGGCACGACGAAGAAAAGCGCGAACTTTCGCCCGAGGAGCTCGAATTCCGCAAGGCGCTCGAGGGCGAAGGCGAAACGAAGACGGCACGCGGGGAGATAATAACCGCGCACGTCATGCAGGTGGACGACACCCACGTCTATGTGAGCCTGGGCGGAAAGTCCGAGGGGAAGATAAAGCTCCACGAATTCCGCACGCCGCCCGATGTGGGCGCCGCGGTTGCAGTGATGATACTTACGGGTGAGAACAATGCGGGGGAATCGGTGGTATCGAAACTGGCCGCCGACCGCATACGCTCGCGCGATGTGGTTGATGCGGCGTTCGCCAACGCATCCAATGTCCGCGGTGTGGTGAAGAGCGCGGTGAAGGGCGGCTTCATTGTTTCCGTCGGCGGGCTTGAGGGGTTCTGTCCGCGCTCGCACATCGATACGAAAAGGAATATCGAGGAAAAAGAGTATATCGATCAGGAATATGATTTTCGCATCATCGAAAATAAGGGCCGCGATCTCGTCGTGTCGCGCCGCAAGGTCCTTGACGAAATAGCGGATTTCACTATCGGCAATTTCTTCGAGCATCTCTCCGTGGGCGATGTGATACGCGGCACGGTGAAGAACATCGAGAGCTTCGGCATATTCGTGGAAGTGGTGCCCGGCCTCGACGGTTTTCTCGCCTTCTCGAACATCGCATGGGACAAGGTGAAGGAGCCGACCAAGGCTCTCAAGAAGGGCGAGGTGCGCGAGTTCAAGGTGCTCAATGTCGATCGTGAGAAACGTAAGATCGATCTCGGCATCAAGCAGCTCTCCGATGATCCGTGGAATGATTTCGTCGCGTCCCACAAGGCCGAGGATGTCGTTTCCGGCGAGGTCACATCGATAAAGGAATTCGGCGCGTTCATACGCGTGTTCACCGGCGTTGAAGGGCTCGCCCATATCAGCGAGCTTTCCTGGGCGAAGCATGTCGAGCACCCGAAGGACGTCGTAAAGGTCGGCGACTTCGTCGAATGCATGATACTCTCCATTGACAACGAGAACAGGAAGCTTTCGCTCGGTCTTAAACAGGTGAAGCCCAATCCCTGGGATAATGCCGCCAAACTGTTCCCGTCCGGTACGATCATTGAATGCACCGTGAAGAAGATATTCAGGAACTATGCTGTGTTGGGCATTTCCGATGATCTCGAAGGCACCATCGATGTGAGCGATTTCGACTGGAAGAACGCCGTCGTCAATATCGACAATATCATCAAAGAGGGCGAGACGGTGAAGGTGAAGGTGCTCTCCGTCGATGGCACTGCGCGGAAGATAAAGCTCGGCATCAAGCATCTTTCCGAGAACCCGTGGGCGGAGTTCAAGAAGGCGCATCCCATCGGTTCGCCCATTGACGGTGTCGTGGTGAACGTCATCGAAAGCGGTGCTATCGTGAAGCTTACCGACGATATCGAAGGTTTCGTCCACGTATCGCAGCTCGATGTGAAGCGCACCGAGAACGCCGCGGACGCGGTGAAAGTGGGAGAGACGTACTCGTTCTCCATAAAGGCGATAGAAGCGGACAAACGCCGCGTGTCGCTCTCTCGCAAGGATTATTTCAACGCGATGGAAAAGAAGGACGCGGAAAAATACCTGTCCAAGGTGGACCCGAACACCATGACGTATTCATTCGCGGATAAGCTTAAGCATCTCGAGAAGTGAACGGCTACTCCGTTATCGAGAGAAGTATCTCGCGCGTACGCGCACGCATATCGCATTCGATGAAGACTATCTGCTGCCAGCGACCGAGTATCGGCGATCCGTCAACCACGGGGAACACGAAGCTCGGTTTTATTATCGCTGAGAGGAGATGGCTTGCGCCGTTGTCGTCGTTCGCGATGATGTTGTGCGCATAATCATCGGTGCTCGGGAAGAGCTTGTTGAAATACTTTTTCACATCGCGCTTCATGCCCGGTTCGAACTCCGCGCTCGTTATCGCCGCGGTTGACCCCGCACAGAAGACAAGGGCGTTGCCGTCGCGTACTTCGAGCGCCTTCAGCTCGTTGACGATGTCCGGCGTGAGATTGACGAAATCCAGGAACCCCTCGGTCTTGATCATGATCTTTCCGCGCTTAACCATATTCTGCCTCCTAAAAGTGCTTATACCCTTTTGCTTCCAGCCGTAGCCGCCCTCCCGGCGTTCTCCGGTAAAGCCCCGCCTCATCGATGATGCGTCCGATGGCAAGCGCACCGTCCACGCGATCGGGCGATGTGAATAAAAGCGCGTAATCCTCGCCGCCGCTACGGATGTACCCGAGCGCTTCATCCTTGGTGATGCCTGCGCTCAGAAGACCGCTTACCGGCGCCCATGCATCGCCATCGATATCGATCTCCGCGCCCGATCTGCTCTCTTCAAGAATATGACCGAGGTCGGCGAAAAGTCCGTCGCTCACATCGATAGCTGCTGTTATTGTACACCCCTCGCGGATTTTCCGCCACTCGTTGGGGAAGAGCCGCGGACGCAGATGCGCTTTAACGAACGTATCGTTCCTGTCGCGCACGCCTTTGTCGAGGAGGAGATGAAGCCCGTACGCGCTTTCACCGAGACGTCCGAGCACGTAGATATTATCGCCTGCTTTCGCGCCGCTTCGAAGGAGCGCCTTTCCCGTTGGGACACGCCCCACCGCGGTTATCGAAATGAAGAAACCCGACGGTGACGATGTCGTGTCGCCGCCGAGAATAGTCACGCCGAAGGGCAGCATCGCTTCCTTGAAACCGGCGTAGAAATCGAGGATGTTCTCATCAGTAAGCTTTTTCGGCACGGCGATGGATACGAAGAATCCTGTCACCTCGCCGCCCATGGCAAGTATGTCGCTTGCGTTCACGATGCAGGATTTATAACCTACGTCCGCGAACGAATAATAGTCGAGTTTGAAGTGCACGTCCTCGGCGAGAATGTCTGTGGTGACGAGCGTATCGTAGGGAGCGCCTTTGATGACGGCGCAGTCGTCGCCGATGCCTAGATTGGTGTTGTCGGCAGGGAGGAGGGATTTGATCTTGTGTATGAGTTGGAATTCAGAGAGGGTCATGCACACTCACCCCATCCCCCCCTGCCCCTTCCCCTCTCTCACAGGGAAGTGAGAGAGGGGAAGGGGAGCGGATGTATTTCTATTAATCATTTTTAGAACAGCATCGACATTTTCCAGAACTTCATCGTTCGAAAAGCGAATGGTGCGAATACCGAATTGCGCCATTAACGAGCTTCGTATGCAGTCATACGTTTTCTGGTCATTGTGGATCGACCCGTCAATCTCAACGCATAACTTTCGTCGTGCGCAGTAAAAATCAGCAATAAAATAGTACGGCTTGCCGTCTTCTATATATCGAATCGTGTGTTGCCGTGTGAATTTCAATCCGCCAAGCCTTCTGTTCCAAAGATGCTCCCATAATATGACCTCAGTGCTTGTTTGATCCGCCCGTAAGCGGCGTGCTCGTACGGTAGACTCTCTAGTCATCATGACAGTCCCCAGCTCTTCTCTTCCCCCTTCCCTCTCTCACTTCCCCGTGAGAGAGGGAAGGGGGTGCTGCGTATTCCGCGGCGGGGGATGGGTGAGTGTGTTCTACGCCTGCAGCGCCGTGATATACGCTATCTCAGCAATGTCCTTCGCCGAACAGCCGCGTGAGAGATCGTTGATCGGTTTCGCCCCGCCCTGCAGTATCGGGCCGAGGGCTGCGCATTTGGCGAGGCGTTCGGTCACCTTGTAACAGATATTGCCTGCGTTCAAGTCCGGGAAAATGAACACATTCCCGTTGCCCGCGACAAGCGATTTCGGGGCTTTGCGCTTGCCGATGTCGGGTATCATCGCTGCGTCGAATTGAAGCTCGCCGTCGAAGGGGAACCACGGCTTGCGCTCGTCGAGTATCTTCTTCGCAGCGATGACCTTATCGACGATGGGGTCCTGGCCGCTCCCCATGGTAGAGAACGAAAGGAGCGCCACGCGCGGGTCATCGGCGACAAGCTGCTTGTACGACGCGGCCGATGCCTCGGCAATGTCGGCGAGTTGTTCGGCTGTCGGATTGGGGACGACGCCGCAGTCGGCGTACATGAACACGCCTTGATTGAAGAACGATGTGTCCGGGTGTATCATGATGAAAAAGCTCGATATCGTTTTGTTGCCGGGCTTAAGGCCGACGCAATAAAGTGTCGAGCGTATCGTATCGGCGGTGGGATGTATGCAGCCGGCCACCATGCCGTCCACACGTCCGGTCGCTACCTGCGCCGCGCCGAAGAAAAGCGGCTGATCCTCGATGAGATCGCGTGCCTGGTCCTTTGTCATCCCTTTTGCTTTGCGCCGTTCGAAAAGATGGTCGATGTACTGCTCGCGCTCCGGCGCTGTTTTCGGATCGATAATGGTAACATCGCCCATTGCGGTGCCATTCTCTTTTGCGAGCTTATTCACCGCATCGGGATTGCCGATAATGACGACTTCCTTCATCGTCCTGTCTTTGTTGAGCATTTCGGCGGCTTTGAGCGGCCGCGGATCGGTACCCTCGGGGAGGACCACTTTCTTCTGAAGTGACTTTGCCTTTGCTTTGATCGTTTCAATGTACATCGTGCTGCTCCCCGGCGTGTGATGTCGCTATTCTACACCGATTCGTTTAATTTTCAAGCAACGCGCACATTTGACAAAACAGCCTCCGTGCGTATAATCGCGGCATGAAAAAAGCGAGCCGAAGCGGACAGCAGCCACTATTCACCGCAGGCATCATACAGATGGCGTTCTCGAAAGAGATCGCTGACAACATGAAGAAGGCCTCGTCATGGGTGACGAAGGCCGCACGCGAAGGGGCGCAGGTGATATGCCTCCCCGAACTTTACCGCTCGCAGTATTTCTGTCAGACCGAGAATGCCGACTATTTCGACCTTGCAGAACCGGTGAATGGGCCGTCGTTGCGTCATTTCTCGCCCCTTGCCCGCACACTGAAGGCGGTGATAATTGTTCCGTTCTTCGAACGCCGCGCGGCGGGAGTCTATCATAACAGCGCGCTTATCATCGATGCGAACGGGAAGCTCGCCGGGCTTTACCGAAAGATGCATATACCCGACGATCCGAACTATTATGAAAAGTTCTATTTCACACCGGGCGATATCGGCTTTCGCGCTTTCGATACCGCGTACGGGCGCATCGGAACGCTCATATGCTGGGACCAGTGGTATCCGGAGGCGGCACGGCTTACCGCCATGCAGGGGGCGGCAATGCTCTGCTATCCCACCGCCATCGGCTGGCACCCCGCCGAGAAGAAGGCGCACGGAGCGGCGCAGCGCGATGCGTGGATGACCGTGCAACGCGGGCATGCGGTGGCCAACGGCATCTATGTGGCGGCGGCAAACCGCATCGGTTTCGAACGACCGGTGAAAGAGGTATCGGGTCTTGAGTTCTGGGGAAGTTCCTTCATCGCCGATCCGCAGGGCGTCATTATCGCTGAGGCATCGACCGATAAGGAAGAGATACTCATCGCCGATATCGATCTTTCGCATATGGAAACGATACGCCGCAACTGGCCGTTCTTCCGCGACCGGCGCATCGATGCGTTCTCCGACATCACCAAACGGTTCAACGACTGATGTCACCAGTATCGCCCCGGCGCTGGCCTGCCGAGTGGGAACGCCATTCGCATACGCTGCTTGCGTGGCCGGTTACCGGCCTTGACTGGCCCGGGAAATACGAGGCATTCCAGCATGCATTCGCCGATCTCGTTCGGCTCATAGCCGAGCGCGAGCAGGTGCTGATAGCCGCTGCGTCCGCGAAGCACAGCACGGCGATCAGGAAGCTCCTTATTAAAGCGCATGCCGATACCAGCAAGGTGAGTTTCATCACACAGTCGCTCGATCGCACGTGGATGCGCGATGAATCGCCCGTGTTCGTGAAGAACGGGGATATGACCGAGGCGATACATTTCCGGTTCAATGGATGGGCGAAATATCCGAACCACAAGCGCGATCAGAAGCTTCCCGCGGCGGTCACGAAAGCGCTCCGCATGGAAAGAACAGAAGCGATGTACAATGATCGGCATGTCGTACTTGAGGGCGGCGGTATCGACGGTAACGGTAAAGGGACGATGCTCACCACCGAGGAATGTTTTCTGCATCCGAAGGTACAGGTCCGCAATCCCGGTTTCACAAAGGACGATTATGCCGCCGTGTTCCGCGACTATCTCGGCGTACAGAACATCATCTGGCTTAAGAACGGTATTGCGGGCGATGATACGCACGGCCATGTCGATGACCTCTGCCGTTTTATCGACGAACGGACGATAGTGCTCTGCCGCGAGGCGAATGTACGCGAGAAGAACTACCGTGCGCTCGAGGAGAATATAGAGCGCCTTGCCGATGCGCGGCTGGAAGACGGATCGAAGCCGAGGATAGCATATCTTCCCATGCCCAAGCCGCTCTACTACGACGACCTGCGGCTTCCCGCGAGCTATGCGAATTTCATCTTTGTCGGCGACGCGCTCTTCGTTCCCACGTTCAACGATGCGAATGACCGTATAGCCCTCGGCATACTTGCTGAGCTCATGCCCGCGCGCACCGTCATCGGTGTACACGCAATAGACATCGTCTGGGGCCTCGGCACGCTTCACTGTTTAAGTCATGAGATCCCGGCATAGCGGACACGACGCGCCCTGAGCCGCCGCCCCGAGCTGCCAGTGAGCCGAAGGTGAACATCGAGGCGGGTGTCGGGGGGCTGTTTTTTCTTACATTATATCAGGAGGCGATATGAATCCGGACGTAAAAAAGACGATCGCCGATCAACGGGTGTTCTTTCTATCCGGGGCGACGAAGGATGTAGTATTCCGCATCAAAGCGCTTAAGCGATTCGCAGAGGCGATACACGATCAGGAAGAGGCGCTCTACGAAGCGTTTCGCCTCGATTTCAGAAAGCCGCCGTTCGAGGTGTACAGTACGGAGATAGCGCAGGTACTTGAAGAGATATCGTTCGCCGTGCGGCATCTCGCTTCCTGGGCCGCCGCTGAGTGCGTGCCGACACATTTCTCAATAGCGCCGGGGCGTTCGACCGTCATCAAGGAGCCCTACGGCACCGTGCTCATCATTGCACCGTGGAATTATCCGTTCATGCTGCTCCTTTCGCCGTTCGTCGGCGCGATAGCCGCGGGCAACACCGCGATGATGAAGACCGCGCCGGCAAGTGCGAACGTTTCCGCCGTCATTCGCCGCATCATCGAAGCGGCGTTCCCGCGTGAGCATGCAGCCGTGTTCGAGGGGCATCGCGATGTCAATAAAGCGCTGCTTGCGGAGCGATACGACTATATCTTTTTTACCGGCGGCGAGGCTACCGGGCGTGTCGTCATGGAGGCGGCGGCGAAACATCTCACGCCGCTCACGCTCGAGCTTGGCGGCAAAAGCCCCTGCATCGTACTCTCCGATATCGATGTCCGGGTGACGGCACGGCGCATCGTCTGGGGAAAATTCATCAATGCAGGGCAGACATGCATAGCACCGGATTATCTCCTCGTTGCACGATCGGTGAAGGAAACACTGATCGAAGCGATCCGTAATGAGATAACCCGTATGTACGGTGAACCGAAAAAAAGCCCCGATTATCCCCGCATTATCAATAAAGAGCAGTACGATCGCCTCGTGTCGTACCTCGCGCAGGGGGAGGTGCTTTGCGGCGGTGAAACGATCGACGATGAACGCTATATCGCACCGACGCTCATCGCCCCTTCGTCGGTCGCGGTGCCGCTCATGCAAGAGGAGGTGTTCGGGCCGATACTGCCAGTGATAGAAATCAGTGGTATTGAAGACGCAATAGCATTCGTCGCTGGGCGCGAGAAACCGCTCGCGCTCTATCTTTTCACGCGGAAGCGAAGCGAACAGAGGCGCATCATACGCGAGCTTTCCTTCGGCGGCGGGACGTTCAACGACACCGTGCTCCATATTGCGAATGTCCATCTCCCTTTCGGCGGTGTGGGCTTCAGCGGCATGGGTGCGTATCACGGGAAGACCGGTTTCGATACGTTCACGCATCGCAAAGGCATACTGACGAAACCGTTCGTATTCGATGTGCCGCTCCGCTACCCGCCGTATACGAAATGGGTGCATCGGCTGGTGAAATTTATTTTTGGGTGAGAGAGAGGCACTCACCCCCACCCCGGCCCTCCCCCTCTCTCACGGGGATGTGAGAGAGGGGGAGGGAGGAAATAAAAAACTGTGCGCTTGATATTTAATCGATAAATGGTAATCTCTCCTCTGTATTGGAGATTATGGTTTTCATGCGGAATGTTGTTATAATTACACTGTCGATCGCACTTGTCTTCCCCTCGCTTTCGGCGCAAACGAATGCGGTTACCAATTCAGTTTTTACGAATATTCAACAGACGAACACATGGAACATACGCGAATCGTGGCTGTGGGGCAAACCGTTCCTCAATATATTCTGTCTGCCCATAGGGTTCGTGAGCTATGATTATGCGGATTCATTCCAGGACAAAGCGCATGGCCCGAATGACTATTTTTATCGCGGGCTGCCGGTCCCGCCGAAAGTGATAAGTACGAATGAAACGAATCGAGTGCTTGTGCCGCATTCCCTTTATACGCCATCCACCGGGCTTTCACTCGGTTCTGAGTATTTTGACATGGCATTGTTCGGCATACCGCAGCGGCTGAAACTGCATTTTAATGTCTCCCAATACACGAAGGATATTGCGGGAGAATATTTGCTGCCGGAGATCGCTCGTTTGCCTTGGCTCCTTGCGCTGCAGGCATATTATGTGACATACGACACACAGGTTAGCGACGTGACCAATTACGGAGAGGGCAGGTACCCCTCGTACACTACCAGCGATTTCGGAGCGAGTGCAAGAACAGGACTATATTTCTTTGGCAGCATGTCTATCGATATCGGAGCGTCCATATCGCTGTATCAATACCAGCAGTCTGAAATGCAATATGCATCGACGAATGGGGCGCAATACATACCGATAGCATCGCGGCTTACGGTGTATAAACAAGAGGGGGACACATTCCGCTGGGAGTCGCCGTGGTATTTTTCATTCGCCCCGGAATTCAATTTCACCTATGATACACGCAATAATTACATGTACCCGAACAATGGTATGAAGCTCGGGCTGGATGTTGCGCTGTCGTTCGGGGCGTACAGTCATGTGAGCATTAATGCACAGTTCATGTGGGCGATCCCGATCTGGTCGACATCGATACACATCCGATCTCAATTCATGACAGTGCTTCCCAATCCGTTCGTGCAAAGTCTCAGCAATTACTATCCGGACAGTATCGCTGCTGCGTTCAATGTCCGCGGATGGTCGGTCCTTGAGTATGAAAGTTTCGGGTTCTTGGTGGAAGATCTTATTAACGGGCATAATTACATGATATCATCCGGTAATAATATGTTCCTTCTTTCATTTGAATACAATATTCCCCTCATTACCGATGTGCTCGGTACATACTGCTTTCTTGATTCTGGGCAGACGATCTTCGACCCGGGAATGATCGCTACCATTGGTGATCTTCGGCAGATGCGTTTCTCGGTCGGTCTCGGTTTACGGCTTCTCATGCCTTTCTTCCCGTTCGATGTTGCATTGGTAAAGAAATTCATATTCAATGGAAGCGGATTTTTCGATCCTGCGGATGAAACAGGGCCGTATTTCCTTGGGAGAGTCGCATCATTCCTTGACTGGCCTTTCCTTGGAAGGGGATGGAAGCTTATCTTTTCGATAACCCGCGCATTTTAAAAAATAAAAATTACTCCCTCCCCTCTCTCACTTCCCTGTGAGAGAGGGGAGGGTCGGGGTGGGGTGAGTGTTTCCCCTCCCCCGTTGCATTTTAATGCATCTTTCATACTATTCTACTATCAAACATGAGGAGTTTTCCTATGCTTAAGTACCTTGCCATCGCAGCGTTCGCGTTCGGTTCCATCCTCTCCGCGCAATCATTCTCCGTCGGCCAGGAAGTCATGGCCTATTGGGAAAAAGCGAAGCTCTACTATGTCGGCACCGTCGTCGAGATCGACTCAACGGTGAAAGGCGGCGGGTACCGTATCGTGTTCGCGGACAATGATTCCGGTGTCATACCCTCGGCGCGCGTCCGAACGCTCAAGCTTGATGCGGGGACGAAAGTACTCGCACGCTGGAGCGACGGTAAAATGTATCCGGGTACGATCGCAAAAGTCGTCGGGCGCGCGTATTTCATCAATTTCGATGACGGTGACAAGGGATGGGTATCCATCGCCGGAATAGCGCAGCAGTAGTCAGCCCTCGGAAAAAACAGCAGGGAGCATATTCACGGTCTCATGAACGATGTCGTGGAATTCCCGTTTCTTGAAGAACGTGTTCCATACGCCGTGCGATGCATCAACAACATCGGAGACGACGGCGAATGCGGCGGCCTTGGTCTGCAAAGCGTTCGCAACGGAGAACATCGCGGCGATCTCCATATCGATGAGCGATGCTCCTTTCGCGGTGCAGTAGGAAAGAAGCGAGGGCGTTTCGCGGTACGGCGCGTCCATCGATGCTATGACGGCACGCTGCGTATACCCGCGCGCTTCAAGTACGGATGACAGATGATGCGTAAGGCCTTCATCGGGTGATGATGTATCGCGGTAGAACGTTCCGATGCCGGTGCTGTCGACGCCGCGTTCGATGACGGCGAGGGAGGGTGCGCTGAACGCATCCGCAATGCCGCCCGCCGTACCGACGATGATGATGCGTTTTGCCCCGGCTGCGACGAGATTCTCCAGAAGGAACGCTGCAGCGGGTGCGCCGAAGCATGGGCCGGCGAAGGAAACACCGTTCACGGAAAAGAGCGATGCTTCCGTCGCCTTGAGCGATAGTGTCGGGATGTCAGCCTGCCGTGCGATGAACCGTTCCCAAATGAATTTCGTCGGTATGATGACCGTATCCGGCTCGACTGAGCCTCTGGGAAAAAGCGTGGGACGCAGAACGGAGCGCTCACGGCGTATCGATGCTATGATGTCGGACGGTATCATCCCTTTTTGCAGACCGAGCGGAACACGCTGAAAAAGTCGGGGAATGTCTTGCTCACGCATTGTGAATTGGTTATCTCGATACCGTCGATGAAAAGACCGGCGAGCGAGAACGCCATGGCCATGCGGTGATCGTCATAGGTGGCGACCTTTATGCCGCGATAATTCTCTTTCGGTACGACGGTAAAACCATCCGTGTACGTCGTCACATCCGCGCCGATCATCTTGAGTTCATTGGCCACCGCATCGATGCGGTTGGTCTCTTTCACGCGCATGTTCTCGACACCGTGCACCGTCGTCGGTCCCTCGGCGGCAAGCGCTACCACCGCGAGTGTCTGGGCAACATCGGGCATGTCGGCCATGTTCACATCCACACCGCGGAGCTTTTTTGTCCGGTCGTACCGCACTTCGATGTAGTCCGCACCGCGTTCGACGGTACATCCCATTTGTTCGAGTATGTCGACGAAACGGATATCGCCCTGCTTCGTCGCCGCTGATATGCCTTCCACGCGCACGCGGCCGCCGGCCACCGCCGGTATGGCGAAGAAATACGATGCGTTGGAAGCGTCGGGTTCGATCACGTAATCGTGTGCACTGTACCCGTTCTCATTGGGCACCGTGAACGAACGGTAGCGGTCGTGCTCCACGGTCACGCCGAACTGCGCCATGAGATCGATGGTCATATCGACATAGGGTCTGCTCACGAGATCCCCGTCGATGGCAAGCGTTACGGGCTTCTGTGCATACGGTGCGCTTAAGAGCACCGATGATATGAATTGACTGCTCACCGTGCCGCGCATGGTGACCTTGCCGCCGGGGAGCTTCCCTCCCTCTATCATGACCGGCGGGAATTCATTATCGCGGGCCTTGATGTTCACGCCCATCGATTTCACCGCGCGCACGAGGTCGCCGATGGGCCGCTGCATCATGCGCTCATTGCCGGTGATGAAATACGTGCCTTGGCCGAGCGTGAGCATGGAAACGAGGAAGCGCATGGCGGTCCCCGCGTTCTGTACGTATATTTCGCCGACATAGCCGGGGAAATGGCCGTCGCCGCCGCTCACCGAAAGTTTGTCGTTGTTAAAGCTCATCCAAAGCCCGAGCTTCTCAAGTGCGCGCATCATGAACGTCGTATCGTCGCTCACGAGCACATTGGAAAGGTTCGACGTGCCGCGGGCGAGTGCCGCTATGGCAAGCGCGCGGTTCGTATAGCTTTTTGAACCCGGAATGCGGACGGATGCATCAACATTCTCAACGCGTGTTATCGGAATATCGTTCGTTGACATTGTGTTCGCCTGATGCGGTATTATACGCCAGAAGGGGGCTTTTGCAAATGGACCGCGTATGTCTTCAAATGAATATACGCTCATCACAGCGCTTGTTTTTTTTCAGGCACATGCTACTATCAGGGTGCCTTATGCGGGTGTCGTATAACGGCTATTACCTCAGCCTTCCAAGCTGAAGACGACGGTTCGACTCCGTTCACCCGCTCAGAGCGCACAGCGCGGGAGCATGCATGTCAGACAGAAAACGCCTCGATATGAAATTGTCCAATACCGAGAAGGTGCGCTTCAAAAAGCCGTTCTCCGCGTACCTGATACAGACGGGTGAGGATAACTTCCTCGTGGGAAGCCACGAGCTCGGGTTCTCGGCGACGGGGAAAACGCTCACCGAGGCGTCGCAGTTCTTCAAGGCGAAATTCATCGAACTTGCCGTCGATCTCGAGGCGAAGGAGCGGTACGCGCCGCTCACCGGCAAGGAGCGCGATAAATTGGCGCTCATAAAAGAGACCTGCGAAATAATCCAGTAGCCGGTACGTTCGCGCAAGGCATATCCATGATCAGCGTACAGAAAGAAAAGATACTATCGTACTTCAAGGGCAAGCGCATCGCCGTGCTTGCGGGCGGGCTTTCGGATGAACGCGAGGTGTCGCTCAGGAGCGGCAAGAACGTCTTTACCGCGCTTAAAAGCTTCCCCCTCGATGTTACGCTCATCGATGTACAGAAGGATATCGCCTCGGTGCTCATGGAAAAGCGCATCGACTATGCGTACAACATTCTCCACGGTACCTACGGCGAGGACGGCGTCATGCAGGGCATACTGGAAATGCTCAAGATCGGTTATACCGGCGAGAACGTGCTCGTAAGCTCGCTCTGCATGAACAAGACCAAGGCGAAGGAGATCTGGGCGTATTACGGACTTGCGACGCCGAAGTTCGCGCTTCTTGACCGATTACAGCGCATCGACGGGGATACGCTCGAATTCGACCGGATATCGATGCGATTCCCCGTGGTCGTGAAACCCAGGGAGAACGGCTCGAGCGTCGATATCTTCATAGTAAAGAGCGCCGATGAGTTCACAAAAGCGACCGCCGCTCTTGCGCCGAAAGCATTCTTCGTGGAAGAGTATGTCAAAGGCAAAGAGGTCACCGTCGGCGTACTCCGCACCGACAAGGGGCCGATGACGCTCCCGATACTGGGCATCAATCCGAAGAAGGAATTCTACGATTACGAAGCGAAATATACCCACGGCATGACCGACTTCGAGATGCCGGCGAAACTTTCCGACGATGCTGCATCGCAGGTCGGTGATCTCGTGAAAGCGGCGTACGATGCGCTTGACTGCGAGGGAGTGTGCCGCACGGACGTTATCATCGACGAGCGGACGGGCAAGCCCTATCTCATCGAGAACAATACACAGCCGGGCATGACGGATACCTCGGACCTCCCGCAGATGGCGAAGCATGCAGGCATCGCGTTCAACGATTTCGTCCTCTATATCCTCGGGTACAAAGCGGTGCGCTGATGGCGAAGCAGAGCGGCCGCATGGATATAGCCCGCAACAAGAAAGCCTATTTCGATTACGAGATACTCGATAAATATGAGGCGGGTATCATGCTCGCGGGTACGGAAGTAAAATCGCTCCGCAAGGGGAGCGTGGTGATGAAGGACTCCTATGCGGTGTTCAAGGGCGATGAGCTGTTTCTCGTCAATATGCATATCGCGCCGTACGATTTCGGCAATATCAATAATCATGACCCGGACCGCTCACGGAAACTCCTCCTCCATCGCGCCGAGCTCAAGAAGCTCCTCGGCAAGGTGAATGAACGGGGACTTACGATAGTGCCGCTCAATCTCTATTTCCTCAACAATCACGTGAAGGTCGAGATAGGGCTTGTGCGCGGCAAGAAACTCCACGATAAACGCGATACGATAAAAAAGCGCGATATGGACAGGGATATGGAACGGGAGATGAGGAAGCGTTAATCGTATCTTATGGGCCGTTTCGGTAAATCTTTGCGATTTCGCTCACACCGGTGTAACCCCGATGGACTGCATCAATATCGCCGTCGCCATCAATATCGCCGAGCAATACTGATCCGCCGCCGGCGGCGGTAAGGGATCCGGGATATATTTCAGAAAAGCTCCCGTTGCTGTTGTTCCTGTATATCTTTGTATAGAAGATCCCGTCCATGCCGTTAACGATTATGTCAAAATCTCCATCCCCGTCGATATCACCAATTGCGATCGATGCTCCAATCAGCCCAATAATAGACCCGGGATAGATTTCTGAAAAAGACCCTTCGCCGTTGTTCTGATAAATTTTCCCAACATGCGGACTTGACCCGTTGTCATCGCCGGTAAGTATCAGATCAAGATCGCCGTCCCCGTCAACATCGACCAGTTTTATCTCCCCGTTGGCTACGCTATGCAATGTCCCGCTGTTGACCTCGGAAAAAGAACCTGACCCATTGTTCAGATATATCTTCGAGCAGTATCCGGCACCGGTATCTCCCGTCACGATAACATCAAGGTCTGTATCATTATCAATATCGCCAAGCGCGATCGCACTATATCTTACTGCAACGATCGATCCCGGGTATATCTCACTGAATTGGCCACTCCCATTGTTCCTGTATATTTTCGCGACATGCGTCGCCCCAAAACCGGTGAGTATAAGATCGAGATCTCCGTCAGCATCAAGATCGCCGAGGGCGATTGAACTGTCCCTTACCGTGGCAAGAGAGCCGGCATTGATCTCGGAAAATGATCCGCTCCCGTTATTTCGGTATATTTTTCCGATATTAATGACCCCATTATTCCCTGTCAGCACCAAGTCGAGGTCGCCATCACCGTCGATATCGCCCAATGCAAGCGACCCTGATCTCACCCCAGTTAATGTACCAGGAAAAATCTCGGAAAAGCTGCCTCCGCTGTTCCTGTAAATCTTTGTGTACGTTGTCACGTATTCACCGGAGACAATGAGATCAAGATCTCCGTCGCCATCAATATCTCCCAAGGCATCACAGCTGACGCTGCCAGTCTGAAGGCTACCCGTACCGATCTCAGTGAACACACCGCTCCCCCCGGATGGGATACACACCGTATTTGACGGTATACCGGCGAACAATGACGCATTCTTCATTTGTATCGATATGTTCTTCATCCCTCCAGAGACAAATGTCAAATTGAGCTGCGGGGATGAACTCCATTCGGTTGAGGCATCGGCACTGAAACACCGCCATTGCGAGTATACCGCTCCATTATAGGTTCTTGGTGCGACAATGGAGTATCTTTTATTTTTGATAAAACAGGGATTTGAGATCCCATATGGCGAGGCACACGCAATGTTTTTTGTCGAAATTTTAACACCGGAAAAACCCGGGTCAAGCGGATTATTGAACTCTGCGGTTGGCAGACATGAAAGAGCTACAATGCCGGGCACAAGAACCAAAAGATATCGTTTCCCCATGATTCCACCCCCTAAAAACGTATTGCTATTTGCAGTGCGGTGTTATGTCCATCAAAGTACGGAATGATCGCCTGCGCTGGCACCATATCAGGCATGAGAAGACACCAGATAAATAGACCTGCGGCAATTCCGTAACACGACCATCCCGTGATGCTTTTCACCCAGGAACCTGTTACCGCATCAGTATATTTTGTACGATATCCAACAACATCTGAGGCGGCACTTTCATAGGAGGTCTTCGCTGCGGGGATTGTAAATCCCGGCAATGTGTCGAGAAAACCAAGTGCATTGCACACCGCACCAAACGAGACAGTTCCTACAGCAGTCCAGAAAACAATATTCTTCATCGAATTAGCTTTTACCTGGATATTTGTCGTACAACCGATCCCCGGCATCGTCTCGCCCGCTGTCGATCTAACGGTATTCGTTTGACACATAACTGACGAGGAAACAGCTGCTGAAATTAATACGAAGGAAAGGATTTTCATGTCTGCTTCCGCCCAATTTACCGATGAATTGATCTCGGAGAATTTTAAAAACACCGCCACGTTACACTGACAGAATATAGCATAATTCAATAAAACTGTCAAACGAAAAGCGCATACATTCCATTGTACGAAATTCCGAATTCCTCATGCCGGATATTGATCCGTTCATATCGCAGTGCTGCGCACCCGGAATTCCCTCGGGCTCACACCCATGACGCGCTTGAACTGCCGTGTGAAATAATTACTGTCGGAAAAACCGCTTTCATACGCAATGTCGGTTATCGGTGCATCCGAAGACAGAAGCCTTGAAGCGTGCATAACGCGCAGCTTCAGAAGATAATCGATCGGCGTCGTCTGATAATGGCTCCGGAACGCGCGCAGGAACTGCCGCTCGGAAAGTCCTGCGCGTTTTGCCAATTCGTTCAAACGGATGTCGGAACGGAATTCGCGTTCGAGAAAGCTCATCGCCATCGCGAGACGATGCACATCCTCAGTGGAAGCCGCCGTGGTCTTTCCGTATCGGCGTGAGAGAAAAACAATGAACTCGGTAAAAAGTGCGGTAAGCGCCGCCTCATAACCATCCTCCTTCTTCCGCGCCTCGGCGATCATACGATCGATCATGCGCTCAGCGGATGATCGGTCGGCGAGTGAAAGGCGCAAGCGGCAGGAGAAATCGCTCCCGCTGCGGGATGATGGGCCGAGGAGGAATAATGCCTGATACCCGGGAAGCGTTCTGAGCACACCATCCACCGGGGCGAGCACGGCCGGTTCAAAACCGATATTGCACATGTCGAGCGCATCGACATCGGTGAAGCCATGGCTTGCGCTCCCGCGGAACACGTATACATCGCCGGAGGTCACAAAATAAGAATTGCCGTCGATGATGTGGCGCCCGGTTCCACCCAGGATAACGACCAGTTCTGTGTAGGCATGCGTGTGTTCGTGAAAGTCCTCAGTGACGCGCGTCTTTCCGATGGTGAACCGGAACGTGCCGGCCTTGAGCGCATAGCGGGTGAGCGATGCCATGCCGTTCTGTCAGCCGTTCGTTGCCGCGACGATGGCGCGGTACTTCTTCATCGCCGCGCCCGACGCGATGCTTTCCTCGATGCGCGTTATCGCCGTCGGTATATCCGCTGCAGCGCCGGAAGCGGTAAGCGCAAAGGCCGCATTGAGGACGGCGATGTCCTTCCGCGGTGAATCCACGCCTTCGAATATTGTCATGAGAATATCGCGGTTCTTCTCCGGGCTTCCGCCGGTCAATTCCCCGGCATGCACATGGGTGAAGCCGAACTGCTCCGGTGTCACTTCGTAATACCGCGTTTCCCCATGATCGATCTCGCCGACATAGGAAGCGCCGGTGAGCGTTATCTCGTCGAGCCCGTCCTTGCCGTGCACGACGAAGGCGCGTTTGCTCCCGAGATTCTTAAGCGTCTCGGTTATCGGTTTGACGAGTGTATCGGAATAGACACCGAGGAGCTGATGCACGCTCCCCGCGGGATTGGTCAGGGGACCGAGCACGTTGAACACGGTGCGTACGCCCAATTCCCTGCGGGAGGGCATAACATACTTCATCGATGGATGAAGGAGCGGTGCGAAGAGGAAGGAAAAGCCTGTCGATGCAAGGACGGATGCCATTTTTTCCGGTGTGATATCTATCTTTATGCCGAGCGCAGTGAGCACATCGGCGCTCCCGCATTGTGACGACACGCTGCGATTGCCGTGCTTGGCGACGACGGCGCCCGCCGCTGACGCGAGGAGGGCCGCTGCTGTCGATATGTTGAACGTGCCGCTCTTATCACCGCCGGTGCCGCAGGTATCCACGAGATGCGGTGCGCTTGAAGGGATGCGTATCACTTTCTCGCGCATTATCTCCGCCGCCGCGGTTATCTCTTCTATCGTTTCGCCTTTCATGCGAAGCGCCGTGAGGAAAGCGGCTATAAGCATATCGCTTACCGCCCCCGATGCGATATCGTTCGTCACGGCACGCATCTCGCTTCGGGCAAGGTCATGCCCGTCTATCACGCGTGAAAGTGCTTCGCGGACCGTCATAGACCGATCTCCATCATTGATGTTCGTACTGATGCTACTATACGTTCGTGCAGGGGTTTCGTCAACGGGCGGCGAGGAATGGTTTCGGGCGGGCGTACACCTCGGCTGAGGTCTCGCTCTCATGCATTGGTCCGACAGTGTGGAAGGCGCTTATGCGGAAATAGTAGAGCTCATCATTGACAAGATCACTTACCGTGAAATTCGTCATGCGTCCGCGTGCGATGATGGGAGAGCGTTCACCGTCATAGTATCCGCTCTCATTGCCGTAATAGATCTTATAACCGGCAATATCACGGTCCGGCACCGCATCCCAGCGGAGGGTGACGCGTGTATTCCCCGCGGTCGCGACAAGCCCGGTGGGCACCAGCGGCACTTCATCGGGCTCGCATGATACGACGATGGCATCAACGGAAGGGGAATGCTTCCCCTCGGTATCGGATGCGAGCGCGACTTTCAGCTGCAGATATCTCCCGCGCACATCGGCAAAGCGCGATTCGTTGGGCACGTATGACCACGGTATCGATGTGTTCTCCGGGAGGAAATAACGGCTGCTTACGCGGTAGTACAGACGCACATCGGCCCCGCCCGGCGCGCTATGGCGTACCGATATGCCGCGTATGAACGAATCTTCGACGCCCAGGTCCTTCACGCGCGATATGAGCTCGCCGATGTTCTTCGTAACGCGATGAAGGGCATAATGACGATTGGCGCTCGTGCGTATCATCACTTCATCGATGGCGCCGGTGAATCCGCCGATGACGGCATTATGCTCGGCACGCGGCGAGAAATAACCCGTGAGCATCGCGCTCATTTCAGTGCCGTCGCGGCTTGCATAGGCTATTTCATCCTCAAGGCCGTCGATATATTTCACGATGCGTCCGCGCGACACATCGTAGCTTATGCTGTGATGATGCCATTCGCCCGTCGGGAGAAAGGTCCCTTTCTCAAGCGCGATATCCTTCGCGATATTCCCGTCCCGGAACAGGCCGATGAACTCCCACGCAAGCCGGCCGTTCTTGAGCACGGCACGCAGCCCCTGTTTTTTCACCTCTCCGTTCTCGAGGAACGCTCCGACGCGTGAGAACACCTCGGCATACGGCTCTATGCGCGCTGGATTGAGCCTGAACTCGATGGTGAAATCGCCGATGCGCCGCCGCTCGGAAAGGAAAACGCCTTCCGGTACCGTTATCGCAACGGATGCCTTCTTTGTAAGGAAACGAAGTGAAGCGTCGGCGATGCCCGGCTCGAAACGGCACGGCCCGGATGCAACGGCGCTGTATCGGCGCGCTGCGTCATCGAAGGTGTTGTTGAATTGCAGGAGCATGTCCGCATCCATTGACAGGATCGCATGCTGCGGGGCGAGCTTTGCGGAGAGCGTACCCTGGGTGTTGACGGAAAAGCGGATGTTATTGGATGCGTGGATATCACCGAAGCCGTTCGCTCCGCCGATGATATAGTCGTCGGCAAGGATGAACGATAGCGCGGTGAGAAATAGGACAACGATCTTCATGGCTGCACCAGTGGTACTGAAATTGTGATACGTATTGATTTTCGACAAAATAATGAAGGAACTTGACTTGAAAAATGACAGCAGTTATTCGGTGCTGGGGTAACATCTATCCCCCAGCCCCTTTCCCCTTTTGAAGGGGAAAGGGAGCCGGAAAAATATTTAACGAATAAAAATTGGATTAGGCGGGGTTAGGGGTTGTTCTGCGACATGTCGCGTGGAATATAAACAGCATTTCATGTCTTTTCATTCTCGATGTGTGATAGCGATCGATGCAGGCGAGGTGTCGCCATAGCGAAACGCGCGGTGAGACACGGTTGGAATTGACAGGAATTCGGCGGGTGGTATACTGGGCCGAGTAGCGTGCGCCTGTAAGGCGCTGCCTGGCGGCGTAGCCGCTACGGGAGGCGGTGATGACGGCGAATGAAAACTACTATTCTTTATTTCTCAGCCAGATCCAGCACCCGCTTTTCATTCTTGTCGGCCTCGGATAGACCGCTCATCGACATGAGCACCGATCGTATTCCCTTCGGGAATTCATTTTCGATGATGACCTTGTCCGCCGGGAAGAATTCGCCGCGTTCATCCTTCGCGCGGAAACGCATCGCATCATGCACGGTCTTTATTGTCGCGGGGCAGTCGATGTTGTGCTTCACCGCAAGAAGGAGCGCGCCGATGAGGCGGTCGTCCTTGCCGAGCTTACGTTTCAGATCGCGGCCGACGCGGAACACCGTATCGCCGAGGGCTTTGTTGCGGAAACGCATGATGAGGTCGTCGATATGATCGGCAAGCGCTTTCTCGGTGAACTCACCGGGATACTCTTTCATGAGCGCCTGCGCGCTTTCTTGCATGGCGGAACGCACGTGCGTAGCCACGTTCGGTAACTCCAGCACCTGCCAGATGAGCGTCCGCGAGGGATCTTCCGCGAAACCGGCATATGCTGCGGCTGCATGACCGAGATTATGTATGAAAAGTTTTCTATCGACATACGCCGCCATGTTCTCTTTGGGGGCGATGCCGGGTATATCGGGGATGGGGTTCCTGAACGCGCGCGTATCGACGATGAGATTATTGTACTCTTCGGCGAACACCCAGAGCGGGTCCACGCGCATATCCTCTTCGCGCATGAGCGGCACCATTTTGCCTATGCTCGTCTCGACAAGGCCGATGCTGTCGAGGTCGAACGATGACGGGAGCATCGCTGCAAGGCTTTTGCGTACGAATGCCGCGCCGTTGCGGATATTTTCCGCGAGTATGATATCGAGCGGCCCGCCATTGCGTTCCATGCGGAGCACGAGTCCCTTTGCAATGGTCGGCAGTATATGGGTGAGCGCGTTCTGTCCGACGGCGGTAGCCGCGATGCGTGCATGCGACAATGCTTCTGCGACAGCATCCGCGTCGCTTGCAAGAATGCCGCGCACGTTCTTTATCAGTACCGTCTCGTCGGGTATTTCATTGCGCTTGACGATGAGCCGGTATTCGCGCCGCTCATTCATCGCATCGATGACGGGTTTGTTGATATCGACGAAGACGACCTCATATCCCCCGCGGGAGAACAATTGTCCGATGAACGATCTCCCGATATTCCCTGCGCCGAACTGAACGAGCATTCCCATGTGTTTGCCTTTTATCGTTCCCAGCAGTATACATCGGGAATCGGTTTAAGGGAATGATATCTCAGGCATGTATACGGAAAAGTTGCCCGATTCAAGTATTTCATGTATACTGGACGAAGAATAGTGGAAGTTGTAAGTGTGGGGGGATAAGGGTGATTGTAACGGTGGCGGGGATGAGATTTCCGGACAGAGCAGAGAAATAACAATGAGCTTGTATCGCATATATATTGATGAAACCGGAAATCACGATATGACCCATACCGAAGATCAGAATGAGCGTTTTTTAGCTTTGACCGGAGTGATCATTGAATCTGAATATAATGTAAATATTCTCAGCGGTGAACTTGAATCGATCAAACGCCGGTTTTTTCAGAAAGATCCGGAAATACCGGTTATATTGCACCGTGCGGACATGATAAATTGCCGGCCGCCATTTGAAGCGCTTCGTGATCCGATTCTGAAAGATCAATTCAATGCGGCAATTCTTGACGCTTTGCGCCGGTGGAGATTCCATGTGATCACGGTGCTCATCGATAAGCGGGCGCACAGGGAACAATATGTTGTCTGGAGGCATCATCCCTATCATTATTGTCTCGAAGTATTGCTCGAGCGTTTCGTTTTATTTTTGCACTACGGCAATTACCGAGGGGATGTTATGGTAGAAAGTCGGGGGCGTTTTGAGGATCAGAAGTTGATGGATTCATTCCGTCGTTTGTATGAAAATGGAACCGATCACATTCCCGCGGAACGTTGGCAGGCACGGCTGACCTCAAAAGAATTGAAAGTAAAGCCCAAAACCGCAAACAGCGCCGGGCTGCAACTGGCGGATATTCTCGCGCATCCTTCCCGGCGGGAGGTATTGTTGGATCATAAATTGATTGATGATTCTCGAGAGATATTTGCAAATTTAATATGTGAAATTCTCAGGGAAGAAAAGTATCTCAAGTCACAGCAGGGTAGGATTGAAGGGTATGGTAAAAAAATCCTGCCGTAACAACAAAAAGAAAACGCCCTTTCGGGCGCATCCCGATAGCCACTGGCCATCCAACTCCGCTAGACGGATTGGCGATAGTATAACCCAAAAATATTGTGTTGTCAATATTGAATTCCCATGAAGCGATTCAGCGCCATCATAAGCGACTTCGACGGTACGCTCGTCAATTCCGAGCCGTGCCATATCCATGCATGGGAAAAGACCATACGCGATACCGGCGTTACGGAAGAGGTCGATTATGCCGCGTTCATCGGCGTTCCCGATGCGGATGAGGCGCGCGAGCTCATCGAGCGGTTCTCGCTGCCGTTCACCGTCGATGCATTCCTCGACCGCCACCGCCGCGATCTCGCACTCTTCTATGAAAAGATAGTCCCGTTCCCCCGCGTTATCGATACGCTCTCGCGGTTGGAGTCCATGGGAATTCCTGTTGCCTGTGCGTCGAACAGCGAACGCTCGTTCGTCGCCGATGTCGCGAGGCGCACCGGCATCGATCCCTTCGTCACGTTCTACGTCACGGGCGATGATGTAAAAGCGCTCAAACCCGCACCCGATATATATCAGCGCGCATGCGAGATGCTGTCGCTGCCGCCCGTTCGATGTATCGCTGTCGAGGATTCCATCGCCGGGATTATTGCGGCGAAAGCGGCGGGGGTGTACACGTGTGCTGTCGCGACAAACCTCCCGCGTGCAATGCTCAGTGGTGCGGATATCATCATCGATTCGTTCGATGATGTTCTATCGGTTTTGGGGAGCACGTGAACGGGAAGCAGCAATGGTAGTGAGGTGATCGATGGGACGACAATTGCCGGAAGCGATCCGCGGATTGTACGCTGAGGACATGAGCTTCAGCGCCGAATACCCCATGCGCATGTACGTGCGCGTAACACCGAAACATGGCCGCGAAGTGAAACCGCATTTCCATCCCTCGGTGGAGATAGTGCATTTCGAGAACGACTCCGGCAGTGTGACCATAGACGGCGAGCGATACCGCTTCGGCCCGAACAAGCTCATCATCATACGCCCGTATGCGATACACTCCTACCGCATCGAGCGCGACCGTGAGCGGCATCTCATACTCCGCATCGACCCCGCGGTCCTCTCCGATATCGTACGCGGGTCCGTGCTTGAACGCCTCGCGCGGCCGTTCATCACGAGGTTCTATTCATTCGTTCCGCTGCAGACGGTTGACACCGCGTTCCTCCGCGCGCTGCGCTCACTCTCCGCGAATGATGCGATATCGCGCATCGGTGCCCTTTTCGCGCTTGAACCGTTCTTCGCCGCGCTTGCAACGTCGGGGGTAGCTGCGCCGGTATTCGACTATGTCCGTACGATGAACTATCTCGAAGCGCATTACGCCGAAAAGGTGACGCTTGCGATGATCGCGGAGCATCTGAACGAGAGCGTATCGCAGCTCTCGCGTCGTTTCACCCATGCGTATCCCGCCGGCTTCGCGGATTTTCTCGGACGCATTCGCATCGGCAAAGCCAAGGTGATGATAGCGCATACCGACGCCGCGCTCGGCGACATCGCCTTTGCGGTCGGCTTCTCGGACGTCGCGCAGTTCACGAAAACGTTCCGTAAGTTCACGGGGCTATCGCCGCGGGAATACCGTAAGCGTATTGCAGCGGAAGCGTGATTATTTCTTTTTCTTCGGGTTCGTGAGCGCGTCCTTCACGATGGGAACGAGCACGCTGAAATCGAGGGGCTTTTCAAGGAGCTTGAACACGCCCTCGGAGAGTATCTGCTTCGCCATATCGATGTTGCCGTAGGCGGTTATGATTATCACCGGTACGGTGCTTTTGCGGTTCTTTATCTCGCGGAGGAATTCGAGTCCCGTCATGAGCGGCATGAGGAGGTCGGTGATGATGACGTCGACAGGTTCGGTCTCGAGGATATGGAGTCCCGCCTTGCCGTTCTCCGCGGTGAGCACGATCATCTTTTCCGGTTCAAGGGTATAGCGGATGAGGTCGCGTATCGTATGCTCATCGTCGATGGCGAGTACTACCGGCAGATTGTCTTTCACGGCGCTTGTCCTCAATAATGATACTTCGGATACATTATCGGAAGATGGAGGGATAAACTACAGCGCCCTGAGGAGGCATGGCGGACCGTCGAGGGGGAATTATTTTTTGCTTCGCATAAGCTGTGCACGTATCCATGGCCAGTTGAGCACGATATGGAGAAGGAGAAGCCCCCCCATCACATAGCCTGCTATCTCATGTATCTCGCTCACCGTCTGATAGAGGGTGAACACCTTGAACAGCAGCACCGTCGAAAGCTGCACGATGAGCGTGAAGAACAGCAGGAGATTCACGATCCTGAGCATGAGCGCTTTCATAGTGCCTCCTATTTTCCTGTCTTGAAGAACGGTATGTTCTCGCGGGTAAGCGATCCCTTCATGGCGTTCATCGCCCGTTCGTCGGGCACATCGATGCGCACGCGGAATATCTCCGCGTTGTTCTTCGTGTCCTTTACGATATACGCCGCATACCCCATCGACCGTATGAAGTCGCGGAGGGTCACCGCCGATGCCTCTTTCTGGAACAGCCCCGTCTGATAGGTCGCGTATGGACGCTGCGGCACATTCGTTGACTGAACAGCGGCATTCGTCGCCGGTATGTTCGTCGCGGTCTCCTTCACCGAAGCGGTATTCGTCGGTACGGCGGCCTTCTGCGCGGGGAGCTGCTTGATGCGCTGACGCGCGAGCGTAGCCGCATACGATGAGGGATACCCCGAAACGACCGAGCGATATTCCTCGGCAGCGCGGTCAAGCTCGCCCATGTTCTCGTGGCAGAGCGCGATGCGGTAGATGACGAACGGGCGGTCGGCGATGGGGGCGTTGGCGCGTACCACCTCAAGATATTTCTCCCGTGCGCGGTCGAATCGCGATTGCCCGAAGAGCGCGTGCCCCATGCCGGCCGCCGCTTCGTAATACGCTGCATCGCGGACGCCCTCGTATTCCCGGACAATGGCCTCATAGGCGGCTAACGCCGTGTCGTACGACTCGCGCGCCGTTTCCGCCGCGGCGGAGGCGAGGAGCGATCGCGTGCGGTACGAGGAATTGGTGAACGACGCCGTTACCGTGAACCATCGCGATGCCTCGGTATGGTTCCCATGGAGCCGATAGAGCACGCCGATGCGATAGCTCACCTCATCGCGGCGCGCATAGTCCGGATAGCCGTCGTACACGGAGCGATAGGCGAGTATTGCGGGAAAATATTCCTGTTCCGTTTCCGCGAGTATGAAGGCGGCATCCGCCCGGCGAACATCGACGGGATTGCGTACGAGAAAGCGGCGCATCGCTATCGACGCCTCGTTCGTTTTCCCGGCGGCGAGAAGTTTCCGTGCGTCATCGATCTCATCCGCACAAAGAGCGGCGGGCATCACGAGGGCGATGATGAGCGCACCGATGTATCTCATCGGGCAGGACTCGTGCAGTATGCGTAATGGGTACCGCTCAATTCGGCGCGCGGAACGGCGGAAAGGCACGCATCCGTACGCTTCGGGCAGCGCGGATAGAACACGCAGCCGTTCTCCGGCGTGTCCCCGGGCATTTCCTTCGAGATGTCGTCGGTAATGTCCACCGAGGGGCGCACCCCTTCGACGGAGAACGATGAGGCAAGGAGGAGCTCCGTGTACGGATGGGCGGGCTTTGAGAAGAGCTCTTCCGCCGAGGCGTATTCCATCACACGCCCGAGATAGAGCACGGCCACCGCGTCGCTCATGTGCCGTATCACATTGAGGTCATGCGAGATGAAGAGGTAGGTGAGGTCAAGCGATCTCTTGAGCGAATTGAGAAGGTTCAATATCTGGGTCTGTATCGAGAGGTCGAGCGCCGAGACCGGCTCATCGAGAATGATGACCGAGGGGGATACCGATAGCGCACGTGCTATGCCGATGCGCTGACGCTGACCGCCGGAAAATTCATGCGGGTAGCGGTCGAGCGCGTCCTCTTCTATTTCGACGAGACGCAGAAGGTCTTTCGCTTTTTCACGTACTTCCCGCGGCGGAACGATATGATGTATCGCGAGCGGTTCCTTGAGCAGATGAAATATCGTGAATTTCGGATTGAGCGTCGACGCCGGGTCCTGGAACACCATCTGTATCTTTTTGCGGTATGCGCGGCTGTCATCGTTGAGAAGTTCGCGTATATCCGTGCCGCGATAGAGCACGCCGCCTGCCGACGGTTCGATGAGGCCGAGTATCACGCGCGCGAGCGTCGATTTCCCCGAGCCCGACTCGCCGACCAGTCCGAGCGTCGTCCCCGGGGCGATGGCAAGGTCGACATCATGAAGCGCCTGTATCTTCCGCGCACCGCCGATGAGCGGGTTGGACCGTGATGTGAATTCCTTCGAAAGATGTTCCGTGCGTATGAGTTCCATCGGTATGATTATAGCGCGGACGGATGCGGAATGCAATGCATGCATTGTGTTGCATCCCCCCAAATCCTCACAGAATGGATCACGTACGTGAGGTTTTGGGGATCTCTATGCGCTTGCAATAATCCGTGCACGGATATATATCTCGCTGAGCATAGTATTGACGAGGTGATGCGCCGTGAAGGATATCCGTGAAAAAGCCGTACTGTCCGCTGCTTTCATCATCGTGCTTGCCGGCGTCGTAATGACGTTCGCGCTCCATCGCCCGCCGAAAGCGCTTGGCGAGAATGCGCCGCCCGCGAAAGCAAGTGCAGCACGCGCGATGAAGCATGTGAAGGCCCTTGCGTCCCGCTCCCGCCCGACGGGTTCGCCCGGGCATGAACGCGGCTTTACGTACATCGTGTCGCAGATCGCGTCCATGGGGGTTGCACTCGAAACGAAAGAGCTTTTTCATGTCGAGGACGGGAAGGCGTATTATCTCCGTAATATCATCGCCGTTCTGAAAGGGACGGACACGAATGCCAAAGCCGTCTGTCTTGCCGCGCATTACGATTCCGTGCCGTTCGGACCGGGAGCCGCCGATGATGCTGCAGGGTGTGCGGTGCTGCTTGAGACGATGCGGGCGCTGAAACAGCAAGCCGTTACACGGGATGTCGTTTTTCTTTTTGCCGACGGTGAGGAGGGATACAATCCCGGCAGCGGGACGAAAGGGGCGATGCTTTTTGCCGAGAGCCATCCGCTCATGTCGAATATCGGGTTCATCCTCAACTTTGACTGCCGCGGCTCGCGCGGACCGGTGTATATGTACGAGACGGGACCGACGAACGCATCGGTGATACCGATACTCGCATCATCGGGGGTGCGCTCGTTCACATCGAGCCTCATGGCATCCATTTACGGGTCAATGCCCCTCGGGAGCGATTTCACGCGCTTCGCGAACAAAGGTGTATCGGGATGGAACTTCGCGTTCACCGACCGATTGCAGCATTATCATACCGCGCGGGATACGCCGGAGAACCTTTCCATCGATACGCTTACGCATTCGCTCGACTACACCGCAGGGATATTAGCGCGTCTCAACGCATCTCTTCCCCGAACATCGGCGGAGCTCCATTATTTCGATATCGCCGGGCTTGTCGTTGTCCATTATCCATCGTTCATCTCGCCCCTTTTGACCGTCGGGGGATGGATAGCGCTGGCGTTCCTGGTGTTCCTCTGCCGTAAACGCCTCGATCGAAAAGCGATAGTCGCTTCGTTCGCAGGCAGCATCGGTGTGTTCGCCGTCATTACCGGGATAACCCTCGGCATTACGGCAGTCCTGTATCTTTTCCGGTCGTTCTATCTTGTCTATTCCAGTGTTCCCATCGCGACAGGACTTTACATGATAGCGTTCGGCATCTATCTGCGCTTTTCAAAGAGCGGGACAGCATCCGTGCTTGCATTCTCGCTCGTCTGGGGTGTGCTTTCCGTAGTATTCCTGTTCTTCATGCCGGGCGGCAATTACCTCTTCGTATGGCCGTTCTTAGGCTCGCTGATCCTGTTCGCGGTCGATACGTTCGGCAATGTGCAGCGGATAGTATCGGTGCTCGTTCGCGCCATTATTGCGTTCGCCGTCATACTGCTCTGGGGAGGGATACTGCTCGCTCTCCACGAAACGCTCACCTGTATTTTTGTTTTCCTCACCGCCGGCGTCTTCGCTATTATCTGCGGATCCTTCGTCCCGTTCATCGGTGGACGGCAAAGGGGTTTTGCTGCGATGATCTCCATCGTACTCGGTGCGCTTCTCGCGGCGGGCGGAACTGTCTTCTTTCGCTTCAGTCCCGAAGAGCCGTACTTCACCAGTCTTGTGTACACGCTTGACCGCGATACGGGGAATGCCGCATGGTATTCTGCGCTTACAAGCGATGCATGGACATCGCGCGTCATTCCGCCGGGAAGTGCGGCAAAGCGTGTCGATGCATTCGTTCCGTATGAGAAGGGCGTGTATCCTTCGGCGAAGGCGCCTGTCGCGGCATTGCCGGAATATTCGCTGTCGGGCGCGCGGACCGGCGATGTGACCCGTATGACGATACGATACCGTGACTATGATTATATCGTTCTTACCGATGACGGCGGTACCATCACGGAAGCGTTCCTGGACGGCAGGCGGCTTCCGTTCCGCGACGGGAAATTCATTCTCAGGATGATCGGCAGACCGCGCGTCGAGCCGGTGCTCACGGTGCGTGCGGCCGGTGCTGTTCGCTTGCGGGCGATCGCGCATCGATATACGCTTCCCGAGAACGCGGGTCTTTCACCGATGCCTGCAGACATGATGATGCTCTGCAACACACCGGACTTCAATAAGCGGCTCCTGAAAAGCGGTGAGACGATGGTGAAGAAGACATTTGTATGTGCTCCCTGACGCTCTCCGTATCGAATTCACCGATCGATAATAGTGAGGCTGAATTTCCCATTATCCCCGGAGCCATCATATCGTTTCAGGTAATAATTCCTTGACGCGGCGTTCTTTCCCTCGCAGGTAAAGGAGAGCTTCATTTCGACATCGGTGTTCTTCGGCGATCGGAACGAGAAGGGAACATCCTTCACTCCGTTCTGCGCGCTGTAGGTGTCCACTGCTGCCGGTGTCAGCATGCCCGCTTCGTCCGATACACGGTATATGCCGCCGTCATCGCCTGTCCTGAACGTGATGCGAAGCGTATACGCGCTTTCCGGCCTCAGTCCGCAGAGGGAGATCTTCAACGTCTCGCGCTCCTTCATGAGGATTTCAGCATGCGCGGTGTTGCCACGGGAAATGATATCCTCCGCCTTGACGCGCGATGTATCGTAATAGATGCCGCGATGCTCCACGTTCTCGCCGCCCCAGCGATTATTGAGCACCGCTATGTTGCGTCCATAGTTCACGATGATGGCGCCGTTGCGTTCCCGCCCCGGGGTGCTTACGCGCGTCACGTTCTGGAACACGTTCCCGAATATGATGACGTTCTCGCATGCGGTCAGCTGCATCACCGCGCTCGGGTATGCGTTTATCACATTACTGATGAAAAGTATGTTCTTAAGGAGTCCCCAGGCAAGATCGTCTTCGGGCTTCCAGTATTCACCCACGACAGCGCCGATGCGCACGACCGGCGACTGGCGGTGCTGATTCCACACCGTCTCGACATTATTGTTCTCGAACGTACAGCTGCGAATCACGATGTTCTCGGGTGTGTAGCCTTCGCCCCATGATGAGGTCATCTCGGATTCGAGATCGAGCGCATGCTTGCGGTTGCCGATGACGCGGCAGTTGTCCACCGTTCCATTGGGCGACTGCAGGAGCATGCCGCGGCCTTTGTTGCCGCTGATCGTCGTATCCCGGATGATGTAATTCCCGGAATCGTAGCTCCTGTTGAGCACATATATCTTTTTCTGGTCCGCTGCTATCGCCGGAAGTTCGCGATCGAGCAGGAGCGATGCATAGCGATTGACCGCCCCGCTCTTCGGCACTATCTTCTTTTCAACGATGATCGCGATGAACGGCGGATCGAGCGGTCTGCGATCGGGCATCTGCAGTTCAATGCGGTCGCCGACATCGAAGGGCGTGCGCCATTGGAAATCATTGAGCACGATCTCCCTTCCGCCCGGCGTGAACGTGACCGATACGTGTATCTTGTCATGAATATTGATGCCGTCGTCCAGATTGTTCTCGATGCGGCAATTGTCGATGATGAGATACCCCAACGTGCTCCCGAAATTCATGCCGTCGGCCGCGACGGTGCAGTAGCGCTTCCCGTAGGTGCCGGGCTTGTTCATTATCCGGAAATTCGAGAGCAGGGTGTGATGCCCCTTGCCCTCACCGCCGCGTATCCCCATGCCCGGGGCAGAATAGACCGTAACGTTTGCAAGGGTGAGGTTCGTGTTCGCGACGAGCCAGAACGCGCCGGTATTGTACACATAGTGGCGTACAAGGTACTGGAACCCCGGCTTCACGAAGCTGCGCATCCAATTCCGTTTTTCCTTCACGGTCTTTAAGGTGACCTCGTCGCTGCTCCAGGAGGTGTCTTCCTCGAAGAATTTCTTAGCGGGGCTGCCCCATCGCCGTGTCATGACTGCATCGCTCGTTATGCCGAGCGTATTGACCCACTGCACGCCGATCGCGCCGCGGCCGTAGTCGAAGGGCTGAAAGTCGCCGTAGATCGACGGGCAGGAATCGAACTGGCGTTTTCGCGCATCGGACATGTCATAGACGCGGAAGCTCACACTGTCCGCATCGGGGTCGATGCGGGTCACCTCGGCGACGCTTGTGATCGGATAGATATCCCAGTCCCAGTCCATGATAAGATTATGGATCTTCACATCCCTGCAGGTGCTGATCCTCAAGAGATGGAGCGGGTTCACGTTCGCATCCTCAGGTGAGCGATACGAGAAGAGGAGCGTTGCGCCGTTCCCGTCGAGCGTGAAGTCGCTCATTGAAAGGAGGGCGAGCTCCTTCTTTGCACCGATCTTCACCCGGAACACCCCGCGCGGCAGAACGAGCTTGGACGGCGCATCGCCGTGACGGCTTTTCATGTACGTGAAAATATCGATGAGCCCCTGCAGATTATCATCCGCGTTCTCGCTCAGCTTCGCGTTCAGATCGGCATTCTCGGATATACGTACGATGTTCTTGTCATCGGCAGCGCGCGGCGGGGGAACGGTGAACTCCTCAGCCCCGACGGGTACGGCCGACGGCAGGGGCGCGGCAGCGCCTGTTCTCGACGCTTCAATGAAGGCGAAGTCGCCGGCGAAAAGCATACGCACGGTGAAGGCAAGAACGAAAGCGGTAACGGCCGATGTTGTTTGGCTCATGTTCAATAGTATACACAGGTGCAGCACATCCTGCAATCGATATGCTGCCACGATTACTGGAAAAAATGACAACGCGATGTATACTCCCTCACATGGAGAGCGATGTCATTGCAGCTGTCGAAGCAGTGGAAGATATGAGCGGCGGATACGTGAGCTATCACGATCTGTCCGGCGCGCTCATACCCCTTCTCGGCCGTTCACGGCGGCTGCACGCACACGCGTTCTGTCGTGCCGTGAAACGGGCGCATGAAGGACGCTGCATGCGGTTCGATGTGGATATGGTTCGGCGTACGATGACACGATCATCGAACGGCTTCTGGAAATCATGCCATGCGGGCGTCTGTGAATATGTACAGCCGGTCGGGACATTCGGTATCCTGTTCATCGGTCCCTTCACCTCCCGCAAGAAAATATCATGCGCACTTTCACAGCAGAAGGGAACGGCGGTCAGCACGCGGCATGTGCCCCTGCTCCGAAATGACGCATCCATCGCGGCGCTGCTATCGATGATAGCGCGTGAAATGCTCAGGCGCATAGCGGAGAACTCGCCTGCATCGGACCGGCGGCGTGCCGTCGAGCGCTTCTTTTCACAGCGTTCGTGCGATGATGTGCATTACACTGACCTTGCGGATACGGTCGGCATATCGGGTTCGCGTGCGCGCCAGCTCGTGCGGACATGGTACGGGAGATCGTTCACCCGCGTCATCACGGAGAATCGTATGCGCCGCGCATGCTATCTTTTGGCATCGACCGAAATGCCCGTGCGCGATATCGCACGGAGCGTCGGCTATGCCGATACCGATTACTTCTTCAAGGTGTTCCGGAAATTCACCGGCGCAACTCCGCTTTCGTATCGGAAAGAGCAGAGCATTCACAGGGCGGTGCGCTTTTTTTAGGATGCACTTGACGGTCAGTGCGGGTGGATTATACTATGACAGCGCAAGCATGCACGTGGAAGCGCAGGGGATGCCGTATGTATGTCGATCTATCGAGAGAACGCCGAGTCCGTAACGGTATGAACGCAGTACTGCTGTCAGTGGTGTTCGCCTCCGTACTCCTGCCCGCCGGAAAGACGCATGTAGCCGTACTCGATTTTGCCGGGCGCTCCGGTGTGTCCGGTATCGATGCCGCCGCTGTTTCGGATTTCTTTCGTACCGATCTTGTGAAAACAAAGTCATGCATCGTGGTCGACCGCGGTAATATGCAGACGCTTCTCAAAGAGCAGGAACTTCAGACAACGGGCTGCACGGAAACGGAATGTGCCGTGCGTATCGGGAAGATACTGAGCGTTCAGTACGTCTGTTCCGGGACGCTCGTCAAGTTCGGCGATAAATTCGTCGTTTCAATATCGCTTGTCAATGTCGAGAACGGGCAGATAGAGGGGAGCGAACGGGAGATCGTCGATAATTTCAATGCCATCATCGGGACAAGCGAACGGCTTGCGTCAAAATTCGGCGCGCAGTTCAATACGCTCGCTGAACGAACGCCGGATGCCCCAAAAGTTTCATCCTTGAGCACCGTTGCCGCGAACGAAACACGGAAGGCCGCGGGCGAGACCAAACCGTCCATTGCCAATGAAGCGACGAAGAACGCGGCAAGATCGCCTTCGAGCACACCTGAAAAAAAAGCCGTCGCAGCACCCGGGGCACCCGCAGTTGCGCTGAAAGCCGACACTTCTTCAAACAGCTCCGCAATACCCGCACTGATATTATGGGAATCCGGGATACTATGCGACACGTTCGGCGCATTATTTTCCGGCATGGCAGTATCGCGATGGGCATTGGGCGCCTTAGAATTGTCCTATTATGGAACACGCACTGTGAATTATTCTGTATATATGAATACAGGTTTCTGGTATTCCATCGGCGGTGTTATCGGGTACGGGCTCGGAGCTGTTCAGCAGAGTGCAGCGCATGCGGTATTGCAGGGTCCGGAGATGTCTTTTCTCGGGCGCATTTCATATACCGCAGGGCTTATGGGAATAACAGCTGCCTCGCTCCTGGCCTGGCCGTCAGCTGATATCGCTATGGATAACGCAGTATATACGAATTCAGCGCAATCATGGAATTCATGGGTGATCGCTTCATATATCACAGCGGGGGGCGGTTTCCTGCTCGCGGCGATAGCACCGTTCCTGCCGGGCGACAGATCGCGGCTCGGAGGTTCAGCGGTCAATGATATCCTTCTCTCGGCCGGTGTTTCCCTCGTTGATATCGGCGGTGTATTGCTGATCCGTTCTTCTGTCAGCAGAAAGAACGCAGCAGAAAACACCATTCTGCCAAGCGGCGCAGCGCCCGCTGATCTGATGAATGAGGCGCAGGGGTTGCGGATAGCGGCGATATCCTGTACAGCACTTGGTTTTATCGCGGTGATCACCGGTATTTACGGGGATTTTGGCCGCACACCGTCGCAAACATCACTCAGGTTCTTCCCAATTCAGGACGGCATCGGATTCGCATATTCCTGGTAACGTGATGAGTACATAACGGCAGCATCGCTGCCCTTCGCTGCAGGCGCGATATCACTATAGACGCTTTTTTTTGCCGATATCCTTTTTTGCATTATTGATGAAACGCCCGAACGCTTTATCCTTCTCCCGTTTTTCGGCATGGGACATCTCATGGTATTCCGATTCTTTCCTGAGCTTCATGAAGCTCTCATAATGCATCTCGCTCAGCGTCCCTTCCGTAAGCGCTTTGCGCACCGCACAGCCGGGTTCCGCCGTGTGACTGCAGTCGGTAAAGCGGCACTCTGCCGCGAGAGCGCCGATATCGTCAAAGGTCTCACCGAGGCCTTCATGCGCCCCCACAAGCCCGAGCTCGCGCATCCCCGGAGTGTCGATGAGCATGGCGCCCTCAAGACGGACAAGCTCTCGGCGTGTCGTCGTATGCACGCCTTCACCTGTTCCGCTGACCGCCTTGGTGTCATATCGGTCCTCGCCGAGGAGCGTGTTGATGAGCGTGGTCTTCCCGACGCCGGACGATCCGATGAGGCAATACGTCATTCCCGGCGCGAGCAGGCCGCGGAATTCATCGAGACCTGAGCCGGTCACTGTGCTTACGGCGATGACCCTGGCCGACATGCCGCTTTGCCGTATCGATGCGATGCATGCCTCCACGGCACCGGGGGCGACCAGATCCGTTTTCGTCAGCAGGATGACCGGCTCTATATGGCCGTCATTCACCATGATCAAATAGCGATCGAGCCGTTTCACATTGAAATCAAAATGACATGACTGCATGATAAAGGCGACATCGATGTTCGCGGCGATCATCTGATGCTCTGTGTCTTTCCCGACGCACTTACGTCTGAGGAACGTCCTGCGCGGGAGAACATGGGTGATGCGCGCTGCATGACGATTATCGTGATACTGGAGCGACACCCAGTCCCCGACCGTCGGAATATCCTCTGACGATCGGATGCCAAAATTGAATTTTCCCGTGAGTTCCGAGGGTATCTCCCCGTGCTCATTCCATATGATGAACCGCCCACGGTCTACAGCGGCTACACGTCCGATGTCATCTCGTTGTATAGACATCGATTCCGCATGCTGTTCGAAATAGGAAGAATATCCCAGATCGTGAAGGTTCATAGTATACCATTGTCATGTATCGCTGTTTCGTTCCAATAACGCATGTAAAGACTTTTCTGCGCGGAAGTGAGTGCCGCCTCGCTGCAGAACAAGGGGACATGATCCATTTCGTTTTCTCCTGCCTCGATAGTACGATTATATGGCATACTTCGTCCTTATTCAATACAATGACGATACGATATGCCATGTCCGCGAAAATCCTAGTTGTTCCGAATAACGCTTTATTGATCCCGCCGTTCTCTGTATCGTGCATGGCATCCGCTTTATTGCCGATGTCATTCTCTGTATCGGGAACGGCGGATTCTTTTTTGCTTGCGGCATTTTCTTTGTTGGCCGTGTCATTCTCTTTATTGACGATGGACGGCTCTTTATTGTACGTGGCGGTCTCTTTTTTGACCGTGGCGTTTTCTTTATTGAGAGTGGCAGGTTCTTTATTGATGTTGGCAACTTCTTTACTGAAATCGGCAAGACCGGTAATTCCGATAAATTATTTCTTTCCCCGTTGCGTCTTCGCGCCTGCACTATATACTTTCCCCATGTCATTCACCTACCGACCCGAAGGCACCTGCTCGCAGGAGATGACGTTCGATATCATCGACGGCAAGGTCAGGGGATTAAAGATACGCGGCGGCTGTCGTGGCAATCGCCGCGGGCTGAGCGCACTTGTCGAAGGCGTGCGTGCGGCACGGATGCCGCAGCTGGCGGCGGCCATGGATGGCCGTAGCCGCCACGAATGCCGATGAGGTCGTAAAGCGTATCAAAGGCATCGACTGCCAGAACGGGACATCATGCCCCGATCAGCTGGCAAAAGCGATACTGGCGTACCGGAAGACACATGCGCATGAAAACAAGAAAAAAAAGCAGCCTGACCGCGGGATCTAAAATAATATTTTGAAGAACGTTATTACCCCTTCCCCCTTTAAAAAGGGGGAAGGGGTGCCCAAGTTCATTGCATGAAAGAAAATAATTAACGATGGGCGGGGATAGGGGTTTATTTCTCCGGGAAAAGCATCGCCTCGGAGAACGCCATCTGGAATTCAGGCCGCCCCGCGAATTCCATGTTCCTCGCCTCGCGTGAGAACGCCGCGATATCCCGGCGAAGCGGCGCGCAGAGAAGCGTCATCCTGCTCCCGGTAAGCGCGGCATTGCCGATGAAGCGCACTTTCTCCCGCGGCAAGGGCGGGATGAGGCCGATGCGCATAGCGCTTTCGCAGCGTATGTAATTTCCGAACGCCCCGGCGATATAGAAGGTCTCGATATCGGAGAGGGAGATACCGGCCTCCGTTATGAGCATATCGATGATGGCGCGTATCGCCCCTTTCGCAAGCTGCAGCTCGCGGACGTCCTTCTGCGTGAGAAACACGGCTTCACCGCCTTTGGCGGAGAGAAGGAACATCGGCATTCCCTTTTCATCGAGCGAGATGCGTTTTTTCAGTTTCTCCGGTGTCGTCGCGGGGATATCCGCGGGCTTCAGCATTTCGCCGGTGTCGGAGATGATTCCTTTGTTGAGAAGTTCCGCGACCGCGTCGATGAGCCCCGAGCCGCAGATGCCGGTTGCCGCCGCATTGCCGATGACATTGATGGTGACATCATTATCGATGACGACCTTTTCGATGGCGCCGTTCGTCGCGCGCATGCCGAATTTTATCTCCGCACCCTCGAACGCGGGCCCCGCGGGTGCCGACGATGTGAGCATGCGCGTGTGATCGCCGAGAGCGACCTCGCCGTTCGTGCCGATATCGACGATGACCGACGTGCGCTCCGCCTTGTACATGCCGCTCGAGAGTATGCATGCTGTCGTGTCGGCGCCGACGAAACCGCCGACCATGGGGAGCGTATACACCGCGCCCTCGGGGTTGATGACGATGGACAGTTCGCGTGCGGTGGTGCGCTGTTCTCGGACGAACGCCGGCGTGAACGGCATATGCGAGAGCGATTCGACGGGGACTTTGAGGAAAAGATGCGTCATCGTTGTATTGCCGGCGACCGATATCTCGTAGATGTGGCGGCGGTCGATCTTTCCCTTCACGGCAAGCTCGTCGATTATCTCGTTCACGGTGGCGACGACGCTTCTGTTGAGATTATCCATGCCCTCGGCGGAAAGGCTGTATTTGATGCGCGATATCACATCGAGGCCGTATTTGTGCTGCAGATTCAATCGCGATGCGGTGGCGATGTCCTTGCCGTGCGTAAGATCGATGAGCGTGCCGACCACCGATGTCGTTCCGATATCGAAGGCAATGGCGTAGTCAGCGTGTGTCGTATCGCCCGCTTCTATATCGATAAGGCGGTTCTCGCATTCCTCTATGGTCACCGTCACGTTCCATTCGCCGGCACGAAGCGTCGGCGGGATGAGGCGCAGCACCGATGAAGAGACGATCAGTTCGCGCGCAAGCGCCCGCTCTATCACCGACACATCGGAAAGCGATTCCTCGAGCGTGGAAGGCGTGAGCGCAAGGTGATATTTCCGTACGCACGGAGCGAGCTTCACCTCGCGGTTCTCACCCCATTCCATTATCTTCGCCGTAGCGTAGGTGGCGCTCCCGAACACATGCACTTTGACCGCGCCCATGACCTTCGCCTGACAGGAGAGGCGTATGCCCGCCTCGCGTTCCACATCGCCGAGCAGTTCCCGTTCTTCCCCGGTGGGCGGGCTTATCGCGCCTTCAAGCTCTACCTTGCATTTGCCGCAGGTGCCGGCTTTTGCGCAGGCGAAATTGAGTATGATCCCCGCGCGCTCGGCAGCCTCGGCTATCGTCGTGCCGGGCGAAACATAGAGGGTGATGTTCTCTTTTACGAAATCGATGCGGCAGGTCTTGTTCATTGTCCACCAAATGTACCGATAAAAAGATGTCTATACTATAACATATCACGGAAAAAAGTGGAGGATGCTGCTATGCAGCTATAACGCGTATGCAGGATAGAACAAGGGGCTTTGGTTACCGAGCGTGGTCGAAATACAGCCCCTTGTTCGGCATCTACGACGGTAGATCATTTCCTGGGAGCAAGCCCCACATCCTCGAGATGTATCTTATTCCCCGCACGGCGCATCGCTTCCTGTATCTGTGCTACCGGCAATTCGTCGGGCGATGTTCCGTTCTCCGCACAGATAGCCGCAGCGGTGCCGGCCGCCTCGCCGGTAAGCGCCGCAGACGGGATGACGCGCGTCACCTCCCAGGCATCCTTTTCGGCGGCGGTGCAGCGCCCTGCGGCAACAAGGTTCTTCAGTCCCACGGGGAGCATGCTGCGATAGGGTATCTCCCAGACATATCCGGGTTTCCGCCAGTCTGCAGTCATGCCGATGGAGTCATCGAAGTGTTTCCAATCTTCGCTGTCGCGGAGTTTGTACTGCGCGGGAATATGGCGCGTTGTCCTGAATTGCGCCATGGAGGGGAGCATGAGCGGGAAAAGCGATGTGCGCGTGTGCTTGCCGGAGGCGTATCCTTCCTTCAGGCGGGCAAGATATTTTTTTCTTCCATCGAGTATGAAGCGCGTGACCGTTGCGCCGTCAATGCCGGCCGGATATTCTTTTTTATCGATACTGCCCCCGCCGGCATGGAGCGACACCGATTCTATCGATTTCTCTAATCGCCACTGTGCGCCCTTTGCGTATTCGAGCACCCATATCGCCATGGCGTTTTCGGCTGTCGGGCAATGAAGCCCTGCGAAATGGGCGACATCGGCATCACCGGTGGCGTCGACGAAGCAATGTGCGTGCATGCGCCCGCGCCCGCTTTTGTTCTCCACTTCGACCGCGGCGAGCCTTCCGCCTTCAACGACCGACGCACAGATGAGCGTATCATACCAGACATCCACACCTGCATCGATGAGGAGTTCATCAATAGCGAGCGTGAACGATGCCGGGGAAAAGATCACGCGATAGCGTTTCGCCTCCTCGGCATTCTTCCCTTTTCGCCAGTCGGGTACTTCACCCGGACCGTACTTGAGACTGGCGAGGAGCAATTCCTCCGCAATGCCGAACAGCACCTGCGTTCCGTTGCCGTCGCACAGGGGGAGATAGATGTAGATAAGCCCCGTTGTTGCGAGTCCGCCGCTCAATACCGTCTTTTCGATGAGCGCGGTCTTTCTGCCGCGCCGCGCTGAAGCCAATGCCGCTGCTGCACCGGCAACGCCGCCGCCGCAGATAACTACGTCATACGATGCATCGAACATGGGTCACTCCTTGCCGGTAGAATTCCGTCGTGCGTTCCCGCCTATAAGAACGGCAGCATCGATCAACCGTTGTTTCGCCTGCGATGTCGATGGTATTTCTGTAAG